>CADBNY010000036.1 GCA_902796215.1 uncultured Erysipelotrichaceae bacterium
ATTTAATAAAAATGTATTATGATGTTTGACTTTTCTATAAAAGCGACATATAATAAGCCACAAGGGGAGTTGTATGAATACTGATTATAATTTGTATAAAATTTTTTTGTACTTATTTGAAGAAAAAAGTATATCTAAAACAGCAAATAAGCTTTATGTTTCACAACCAGCTATTAGTTATAGTTTGAAAGAATTAGAAAATCAGTTAGGCTATACTTTGTTTTATCGAAATTCTAAAGGAATTGAACCAACAATAGAAGCGAAGGAATTATATGGTTATATTTCTACTGCATTTAATATTTTAGAAGATGCTGAGGAGAGATTAAAGAATTTGAATAATCTAAAAACTGGTAGTATTCGAATTGGAATTACTTCTCATATTGAATTCTTTTATTTATCTAAGTATATACTTAACTTTCGTAAACTTTTTCCTGGAATTAAATTTGAATTTGTGCATAAATCTAGTTCTGATATGGTTGAAATGTTAGAGATGCGTAATTTGGATATTATTATAGATATAATGCCTATTACCAATAAGAAAAATATTTCAAAGCTATCTTTGTCTAAAGTACATACTTGTTTTTGTTATAATAGAGAAATTTTAAAAGATATTAAAATAAAAAAAATAGAAGATTTATTAAAATATCCGTTAATTCTTCCTAGTTCTTCTTCTTTTATTCGTCAAAAATTTGATGAATATATGATAGAAAAAAATATAAAGTTGGATCCAGTTTTAGAATCAGATACACCAGAGATGATGTTAGATATGATTCATAATGGTATGGGTGTTGGATATTTGATTGAGGATTCTGTTCTTAATAATGACAATATTTCAATTGTTTCTTTTGATAATAAATTACCTACATTTGATGTATCTTGCTTTTTTATTAATGATTTTTTGACAACGGCATCTAAAAAATTTATTGAGACATTGAAAAATGATAAATAATTTTTGTTTTAAGAATCATTTTTATGAGTGATTCTTTTTTTTTTGTTTGCATAATCTTTATAGAGGTGAAATAATGTTTTCTAAAAATATTAATAGAAGAATTAGACTTTTATTTATAATTTTGTTGTTTCCTTTAGTTTTGGTTATTTTTCGGGTGTTTTATATTCAAGTTTTTGAATATAAAAAGCTAAGATATTTAGCTAAAGATTTATGGAGTAGAAATTTAGAAATTGAAGCGGATAGAGGTAAAATATTAGATAGAAATGGAGTTGTATTAGCAGATAATCTTACTACAACTTCTTTAGTTCTTGTTCCAAATCAAATAAAAAATAAAGAAGTAGTTACAAAAGAACTTTCTAATATTTTAGGGGTTTCTTATGATGAAATGAAAAAGCATGTTTATAAGAAGACTTCAATTGAAAGAGTTCATCCAGAAGGGAGAAGATTACCTTATGAGATAGCCGAAAAAATAAATCAATTATATTTTGATGGTGTATATTTGGTAAAAGAATCTAAAAGGTTTTATCCCTATAAAGATTTTTTATCGCATACTTTAGGATATGTTGGGATTGATAATCAAGGACTATCTGGATTAGAACTTCAGTATGATAAATATTTAACTGGGAAAAATGGGGCAATTCAATATTTTAGTGATGCACATGGGAATAAACTTTCTATGAATGATGTATATATTGCTCCTACTTCGGGCATGAATATTAATCTAACGATTGATATTAATATTCAAAAATCTTTGGAAAGAGAAATGGCTAATGTTGTTGACATGTTTCAGCCTGAGATGGCATTGGCTATTGTTGCTAATCCAAATACGGGGGAGATTTTTGGAATGTCTTCAACTCCGGATTATGATCCAAATCAGTATAAAAATTATGATATGGCTACTTTGGGAAGAAACTTGCCTATTTGGTCTAGTTATGAGCCGGGAAGTACTTTTAAAGTTGTTACAATGGCAAGTGCAATTAATGAAAAAGTTGTTGATATTTTTAAAGATCATTTTTATGATTCTGGACGAGTAAATGTTGATGGTAGTGTTTTAAAATGTTGGAAATCTATGGGGCATGGTGATCAAACTTTTTTGGAAGTATTACAAAATTCTTGCAATCCAGGTTTTGTAAAATTGGGGCAATTACTTGGAAAGGAAAAATTGTTTTCTTATATTCATAAATTTGGTTTTGGAGAAAAAACGGGAATTGATTTAAATGGAGAGGGAATGGGAATTCTTTTTCCATTAGATAGAATTGGAAATGTAGAACTTGCAACATCAGCATTTGGGCAGGGTATTAGTGTAACCCCTATTCAACTTACTTTCTAATAAATGATACTCTTACTATAACTAGAGAAATAAGCAGTAAATATATTAGAAACTATGATGTTGAATTTATTTATAATTTATTCATAAAAATTTAACTTTTTCCTTGTATTTACTTGGTAAAAACTGGAATTTATGATATAATTTATTTGTTGTTAGATGGATAAAGTGTATAC
>CADBNY010000037.1 GCA_902796215.1 uncultured Erysipelotrichaceae bacterium
ATTTTAACAACATTATTAACTGGAGCTGCTGCTAGACCATTTACAACTCATCATAATGCACAAGATTTGGATATGCATTTAAGAATTGCTCTTGAATTAAATTTGAAAAGATTATTAGTAGGTGGTATGGAAAGAGTTTATGAAATTGGTAGAACATTTCGTAATGAAGGAATGGATCCTATGCATAATCCAGAATTTACTATGATGGAAGTATATCAAGCATATAGTGATCTTGAAGGTATGATGGATTTAACTGAAAATATGTATAAGACTATTGCTCAAGAAGTTTGTGGAAAAACAACATTTCATTTTTTAGGAGAAGATATTGATTTATCTGGTAAATGGAAAAGAGTTTCTATGACAGATGCTATTAAAGAAAAAACAGGAATTGATTTTAAAGCAATTGATTCATTGGAAGAATGTTTAGATTTAGCTAATGAACATAATATTGAGTTAGAAGAACATGAAAAACAATATGGTCATATTATTAATAAATTTTTTGAAAAATATGTAGAAGAAACATTAATAGAACCAACATTTTTATATGGTCATCCAATTGAAATTAGTCCATTAACTAAAAAGGATTTAAGTGATCCTCGATTTACTCAGAGATTTGAATTGTTTATTTCAGGACATGAGTGTGCTAATGCTTATACAGAATTAAATGATCCAGACGATCAATTAGAAAGATTTGAGGCTCAATTAAAAGAAAAAGATATGGGAAATGATGAGGCAAATGATATTGATATGGATTTTATTGAAGCTTTAGAATATGGTATGCCACCAGCTGGTGGAATTGGATATGGAATAGATCGTTTAATAATGTTATTTACTGAACAAGAATCTATTCGAGATGTGTTGTTATTCCCAACAATGAAGGAAAAGGATAGAAGTATTTAATTCTTTTCTTTTTATTTCACTAAAATTTCATTAAAAAAAAGTGCAAATACTTGTAAAAGCAGCATAAAATGAGTATAATTAGCTTGGGAGGTCAATTATGAAAAAACATAATATAATTAAAGTCGTTCTTGTTACTATGTTAATATTTATGCTACTTACTTGGATTTTACCAGCTGCTTATTATTCTGGTGAGTATGTAGATCAAGGACGCATGCAAATGGGATTATTTGATTTGTTTAATTATCCATTAACTGCACTAAGTTATTTTGGATATATTGCACTTTTTATAATCTTGGTTGGAGGTTTTTATGGGATTTTGTATAAAATTCCAGCGTATCGTATCTTTTTGGATAAGATAGTTGAAACAATGAGAGGATCAGAAAAAATTGTATTATCTGCTTTTGTTATTATTAATGCTTTTATTGTTTCAATATGTGGATTTCAATTTGGATTAGCTTTATTTATTCCTTTTATTGTATCAATAATACTATTAATGGGATATGATAAAATGGTTGCAGCTTTTGTTACGGTTGGGTCTATATGTGCTGGTTTAATTGGAACTACTTATGCAAGTTCTAATATTAGCATTTTGACTACATCTTTTTCTTTAAATTATGATTATGAAATTGGAATTCGCTTTGTTATCTTAGCTGTTTCTATAGTATTAGTTATTTTCAATATGCTTATGTATATTAAGAAGAATGAAGCTGAAATTAAGATTGAAAAGAAAACGATTAAGAAAGCAGAGGAATCAGTTGAAAAAGTAGAAAAAGTAGAAGCAACTGTTGAAAAGAAAAAAGTTACTTCTAATAAAACTACAGCAAAGAAGACTACTTCTAAAGGTTCAAAGAATTCAGGAAAAAGTACAGTATCTAAGAGTAAAAAGAAAAATAATAATAAAGCAGCTTTAAAAGATGAGAATATTATTGTTGTTAAGGAGACAATGGTTAAAAATGATGAATTTGTACCACATCCAGTTAATATTGAAAAAACAACTTTGCCAATTACTATTATTTTTGGATTGATGTATATTTTATTTATATTAGCATTTATTCCATGGGGACAATCAGGTTTTGGAGTTAAATTATTTGAAAATGCTACTAAAGCTTTTCAGAAGTTGAGAATTTTTGGATTCCCACTATTTGCTAAGTTATTTGGTACTATTAATTCATTTGGAAATTGGACAATTACGGATATGTTTTTACCAATGGCTTTAGTTATTGCTTTATTAATGATTATCTATAGGGTAAAATTTGATGAGGCATTTGATGGATTCAAAAAAGGAGTAAGAGTTGCTTTAACACCTGCCAGTATTGTTTTATTGGTATATTCTATATTAGTATTAGTTACGTATCATCCTTTCCAATTGACTATTTATAAATTTATTTTAGGATGGTCAAAAGGATTTAATGTTGCTACTACAGCTATTGTTGCTATATTTGCTGGGTTATTTAATTCAGATGCTACTTATAGTTTTCAAAGTATAGCTCCATATTACGTAAGTGTAGTCAATGATATTAAAACTTATGCTACTAGTGGAATCATTTTCCAATCAATGTATGGTTTAACTATGTTTATTGCTCCAACTAGTTTAGTTTTGATGGGAGTTTTATCTTATTTAGGTATTTCTTATAGGTCATGGCTAAAAAATATTTGGAAATTACTTGTTGAATTGTTTGCAATATTATTTATTATTTTCATTATTTTAGCTTTATAGTTTGTAGTTAAATTAACAATAAAAAAGAGTGATCTTCACTCTTTTTTTTGTCGATTTTTAACGATGATATTTTATTGCTAAGACTTTTTAAGAATTATAAAATTAATTTGGGTGATAAAATGAGTTCATTTTTTGATGAAGATTCTCAAAAAATTATTATAAATGCAAAAAGAGAAATGCTTGAATTGAAGCATCCTTATGTAGGAAGTGAACACTTATTATTAGCTATTTTAAAAAATACATCTTTAAATATTACAAAGATGTTAAATGATAAAGGGATATTTTATGATAAATTTCGTGATAAATTAATTGATAGTGTTGGTGTTGGTAATAAAAAGAGCGAATGGTTTTTATTTACGCCATTACTTCGTAAAATATTATCTCAAGCAACTTATAGTACCAAGAGTAATTCTTATATAACGCCTTATCATTTATTAATGGCTCTTTTTCAAGTTGGTGATGGTGTGGCTGTTCATATATTATTAGGAATGAATATAGATTTAATTAGTATATATAATAATTTTTTATCGATAGAGTCAGATATTATTAGTAGTGATAAAGTTACTTTATTAGATGAGTTTGGTGTTAATATGAATAAATGTAGTTTAGCTAATCAATATAATCCAGTTATTGGTAGAGATACACAAGTACAAAGATTAATCGAAATATTGTCACGAAAAAATAAAAATAACCCATTATTAATTGGTGAAGCAGGTGTGGGAAAAACAGCTATTGTTGAAGAATTGGTTAGAAGAATTGCATTTGGAGAAGTACCACCTAAATTAAAAAAGAAGATTGTTTATAATGTTTCAATTGCTAGTTTGGTTGCTGGAACAAAATATAGAGGGGAATTTGAAGAAAGGCTAAATAGAATTATTTTAGAATTGGTAAGTAATCCTGACATTATTTTGTTTTTTGATGAGTTTCATACTATTGTAGGTGCTGGAGGCGCTGAAGGAGCAATTGATGCTTCTAATATATTAAAACCATATTTAGCTCGTAATGAGATAAGAGTAATAGGTGCTACTACTAGTTTTGAATATGAAAAGTTTATCGAAAAAGATAAAGCTTTTGATCGAAGATTTCAAAAGATATATATAGCTGAACCTATTCAAAGTGAAGTAAAAGAAATTTTATTAAAACTAATACCAATGTATGAAAAATATCATTCAATTTTTTTTCCATCTGATTTGATTGATTCTTTTCTTGATTTATCGTTTAAATGTCTTTTTAAAGGTAGGCAGCCAGATAAAACAATTGATTTTTTAGATGAAGTTTGTTCTTATTGTTCTGTTAAAAAAAGCAATTTTGATATATTGTCTTCAAAATATGAATCTAAAATTAGAGAATTTGAATTAAAAAAGAAACAGGAAATTATAAATCATAATTTTAAAAAGGCTTTAATATATAAGAATCAAGAAATGAAATTTCGTTCAAAATATAATGAAAAAGTTTTTACAAATCAAAATCAGAAGAAAAATGTTGTTACAGTAAAAGATATTAAAGATGTTCTTTATAATCTTAGTAGAGCTCCTAAGAAAGAGGTTTTATTTAAAAATAAAAGAAAATTTGCTAATCATTTAAAAAAAATTATGTTTGGTCAAAGTAATTTAATAGATAATCTTCTTGATAAAATTTGTATATATGATTATATTGAAAATAGAAGAGCTTATTCTTTTTTATTGGTTGGAAAAAAAGGAACAGGTAAAACTTTTTTGGTGGATAACGTTGTAAAAATGATTTTTCCAGGAAGTAATTTTATTAAAATTAATATGTTGGATTATCAGTCTGTTGCTTCTTTTGCAAAAATAGTAGGACATTCTCCTGAATATGTTGATTTTAATAATCATTATTTATTTTCAAGTATTAAAGAAAATCCGTTTTCTATTATTCTTGTTGATCATGTTGAAAAAGGAAATTCTTTTATATTGAAACAATTATTTCATGCTTTTCATTTAGGATATATTTTGGATTCTAAAGGTGAAAAGATAATATTATCTAAATGTATTGTATTTTTTACATCTACTGTGGTAGAATCTTCTCTTGGTTTTGTTTCTAAATCTTTAGAAGATAATTTTGTTGATTTTTCTTTTGATTCAGTTTTATATTTTGATGATGTTTCTAAAAAGCAGTTTGTGTCTTGTTTTTATGAAAAATTCCAAAGTGAAAATAAATTTTCAAATATAGCAAAAAGAGACATTTCATTTATTTGGGATAAATTAGATTATGAACATGATGGGTTTCATAAATTAAATCGTATTTTGGAAGAAGAATACAGTATTTCTTTTTAAATTTGTCTTTGTTATAATAGTGTTGGTAGGTGATTTTATGAAATTATATAATACATTAAATAGAAAAGTAGAAGAATTAAAAACTAAGGAAGAAGGAATTGTAAGAATTTATACTTGTGGGCCTACTGTTTATCATTATGCGCATATTGGTAATATTAGAAATTATATTGGTCATGATATTTTACATAAAACTTTAAAATATTTAGGTTATAAAGTTATTAGAGCAATGAATATTACTGATGTTGGTCATTTAACTAGTGATTCTGATTCAGGTGAAGACAAAATGGAAATTGCAAGAAAAAGAGAGGGAAAATCTGCCTATGAAATAGCTGATTTCTATACTAAGGCATTTTTTGATGATTTTGAAAAAGTCCATTGTCTTAAGCCGGAATTTGTATCTCCAGCAACTTCTAATGTTGATTTTTATATTCAAATTATTGAAAAATTATTGAAAGATGGATATGCATATAAGGCTGGAGGAAATATTTATTTTGATGTTAGTAAGATAGCTGATTATTATAAGTTGACAAATCATATTGAAAATCAAATGGTAGTTGGAGCCCGTGATGGAGTTGATTTTGATGATAATAAGCGTAATCAAGTTGATTTTGTTTTGTGGTTTACAACTAGTAAATTTGAAAATCATGAGATGTTATGGGATTCTCCTTGGGGTAAAGGTTATCCTGGATGGCATATTGAATGTACAGGAATATCTATTAAATATTTGGGAGAATATTTGGATATTCATGGTGGAGGAGTAGATAATATTTTTCCACATCATACAAATGAAATTGCTCAATCTGAAGCTTATTTGGGCCATTCTTGGTGTAACCTTTGGTTTCATAATGAGCATTTAATAGATGAAAGTGGTAAAATGAGCAAATCTAAAGGTGGAATTTTAAGGGTTACGACTTTGGAGGAAAAAGGATATAATCCATTATCTTTTCGGTTTATGGCATTAGGGTCTCATTATCGTAAACAGTTATTATTTACTTATGATGCACTAGATCAGAGTGAAGCTACCTTAAATAAGTTATATAATAAGATAGCTTTAATATCTAGAGAAGGAAATATCGAAAAAGAAAAATTTGATTTTTATAATCATAAATTTATTGAAGCATTAACTAATGATCTTAATACTGCTAATGCATTGACTGTGTTATATGAATTATTGAAGGATGATTCTGTTAATGGTAATACAAAAGTAGAATTAATCCGTCATTTTGATCAAGTTTTTTCATTAGATTTGCTAAAAGAAGAAAAATCTATTGATTCAGAATTAGAAAAATATATTTATGAAAAAATTACTTTAAGAACTGAGGCTAAAAAGAATAAAGATTTTGCTTTAGCAGATTCTATTCGTAATGAATTGCTAGAAAAAGGTATTACTTTGATAGATACGAGAGAAGGGACTAAATTTGAAGTTAATAAGTAGTTTGGATGCTAAACAGATTAACAGTTTGGTGTTGGCATATATTGGAGATTGTGTTTATGAAAATTATGTTAGACATTATCTTGTTTCTAAAGGAATCGGAAATGTTGATTCATTACAGAAAGAAGCAATTAAATATGTTAGTGCAATTGCTCAATCTAATGCAGTTCATAAGATGATAGATAATAAATTTTTAACAGATAATGAATTAGAAATATTTACTAGAATTCGAAATAATAAGAATCATAGTCATCCTAAAAGTTGCGATATTGTTACTTACAAATGGGCGACAGGGTTAGAAGGATTGATCGGTTATTTAGATTTGATAGGTAATTATGAGAGAATAGAAGAAATTATGAATTATATAGTTGGTGGTTAAGTATGTTGGTATATGGAAAAAATGTTGCAAGGGACTTATTAAAAAAAAATAAAGAAGTAAAAAAAATAATAATTCAAGATAATTTTGATGATAAAGAGATTATTTCTCTAATAGAAAAGAGTAAAATTAATGTGAAAAGATGCTCAAAAAAGGAAATTGATCATTTGTGTTCAGGACTTCATCAAGGTATAATTTTAGACATTCCGGATTATAAATATTATGATCTTCATGATATTTTGCAAAATAATGAGATTAATTTTGTTGTTTTATTAGATCATTTAGAAGATCCTCATAATTTAGGTGCTATTATTCGAACTTGTGAAGCCGCTGGCGTGGATGCTATTATTCTTCCAAAAGATAGACAAGTTCAATTAAATGCAACTGTTATGAAAACTAGTGTTGGGACTTTGAATGATGTAAAAATTGTTTCTGTTAGTAATTTAGTAAATACTATTGAAAAATTGAAAAAAGAAGGTTTTTGGGTTGTAGGAACTTCTTTAGAAAACAGTGTTGATTATCGGATGATTGATTATGGTGGTAAAGTAGCGCTTATTATAGGAAATGAAGGGTCTGGTATTTCTTCATTAGTAGAGAAGAAATGTGATTATTTAGCAAAGATTCCTATGTATGGTACTACAAATAGTTTAAACGCTAGTGTAGCAGCTGGAATAATGATTTATGAAGTAATTCGGAATAGAAAGTAGGTTTCATGGATTATAAAAAATATAATGATTATGAATTAATTTATATGGTTCAAGAAGAAGATGATTTTTCTAGGAATGTTTTATATCAAAAGTATTCTCCTATTATTTTTAATATAGCTAATGAAATTTATAATCAGTTTTCTCAATATGGTTATGATTATGATGATTTTGTACAGGAAGCTTATATTGCATTTCAAAATGCTTTATCTTCTTATGATGAATCGAGAAATATTTTATTTTATACTTTTGTTATTGTATGTATTCGCAGAAGACTCTTTTCTTTTTGTAGAAAAATTACTAAGGGAATTAAAAATATTTCATTTTATGTAGATGATTTTGATGATACTTTGATTGTTGATAATAAAAATGATGTGGAAGATTTATGTAATAATGAAGAAATTCAGAATATTTTTCATGATATTATTTTTAAATTATCTTTGGAAGAAGGAGCTATTTTTGAATTGAAGATGAATGGTTTTACATATAGAGAAATTTCTATGTTGTTAGATATTCCTGTTAGTTCAGCGGAATTTCGTAATCGAAAAGCAAGAAATTTACTTCGGCAAGCATTGCGAAAATATTATTATGAACAATAATTTTC
>CADBNY010000038.1 GCA_902796215.1 uncultured Erysipelotrichaceae bacterium
GTCATTCCCTGAATATCTAATAAATAAACATCTTCCATTATTTTCTCATTAAAAACTCCCCATAAACGAACCCCTAATCCATTTTCATTAGCTAATTTAATTTCTTCTTCTGTTACCTTTTCAGCTATTGGACAAATTTGATTTCCACCAATTTTTAAAAGTTTTTCAATATTTTCTTGATTAATATGATCACTTATTAACCAAGATATTTTTATCTGATCATCAAGTTCTCGAACTTTTTTTAGTATTTCATATTCAAAAGAAGAAATATAAATAAAATCATGCTTCTTATATCTATTTATAATTTTTAATGTTTCTTCTTCTATTCCAAAAGACTTTAACTCAATAGCAAAAGTAAGATTTTTATTCAAAAACTCCTTTGCAAAATCTTCAAAAAGAACAATATGCTCTCCCTTATACCTAGAATCAAACCAAGAACCAAAATCCATTTGATATAATTGACTATATGTATAATCTTCTATTTTTCCTGTTCCATTTGATTTTTTATCAATTGTATCATCATGAAAAATAACAATTTTATTATCTTTTGTCTTTTGTAAATCTAATTCAATACCATTAGCTCCTAATTCAATGCCAAGTAAGAAAGAACTCATCGTATTTTCAGGTGCATATGAAGATGCTCCTCTATGTGCATAAACAATATAATCTGAATTCTTTTTCACAATTAAATCCTTCTTTCATAAAATATGATATTACTTTTACTACTAATATAAAATAATTAATAAAAAAAATCAAAAAAAATTATAAAAAAGTTGAATTTTATTTAAAAGTGAAGTATAATCATGTAACGAAAAAACCGAAGGGAGTGATAAATAATATGGAACCGTGTGAAGATTATCCGTCGAAATTTAAATTTATCATTTTTGGAGGTTATTTATGGAAGAAAAAATTAGAAATTTATTAGAAGAAAAAAATTACAAAATACTAAAAGCTGAACTATCAGAAATGAACTCAAGTGATATTGCTGATATTCTTAGTGAGTTCAACACAAAAGAAATTGTTAAATTATTTAGATTGCTAAAAAAAGACATTGCTGTTGAAGTATTTGGTTTATTTGACACAACAATATCAAAAGAAGTTTTAAATTATTTATCAGATAAAGAAGCTGTTCAACTAATAGAAGAAATGGCATCAGATGATGCTACAGATATACTAGAAGAAATGCCAGCTAATATTGTAGACAAATTGTTAAAAAAGTGTTCAGACGAAACGAGAAAAGAAATTAATAAATTATTAAATTATAAGGAAGACTCTGCGGGTTCATTAATGACAGTTGAATATGCAGAACTAAAATCAAATATAACAGTCGAAGAAGCAATTAAAACATTGAAAAAAAAAGTAAATGAATATGAGACAATTGATAATATATATATTGTTGATACTTATCGAAAATTACAAGGAATTATTAAATTACAAGATCTATTATTTGCAGAAAAAAAAGATAAGATTAATTCATTAATTCATTCAATTAAATATTATGCAACTACTTCAATGGATCAAGAAGAAGTAGCAAATATCTTTAAAAAATATGACATTACTATAATGCCCGTTGTTGATTCAGAAAAAAGACTTGTTGGGATTATTACAATTGATGATATTGTAGACGTTTTAGAAGAAGAAGCAACAGAAGACATGAAAAAAATGGCCGCTATTATTCCAGTAGATAAACCATATAATAAAGTAACTATTTTTGAAACTTTTAAATCTAGAATACCATGGTTACTATTATTAATGGTATCTGCAACATTTACCGGTAAAATTATTCAATCATTTGAAGACAAATTAGCAGCATGTGCTGTTCTTACTGCTTTTATTCCCATGATTATGGATACAGGAGGAAATGCTGGAGGACAAGCCTCTGTTTCAATTATTAGAGCTCTTTCACTAAATGAAGTAGAATTTAAAGATATTTTTAAAGTTGCTTGGAAAGAATTAAGAGTATCAATATGCTGTGCCATTATTTTGGCAATCTGCAATTTTATAAAAATTATATTAATTGATAAAGTTACAATTCCTGTATCATTAGTTGTATGTGCTACTTTAGCAGTCACTATCATTATTGCAAAATTAATAGGATGCACCTTACCAATGATAGCAAAAAAATTAGGATTTGATCCAGCAGTAATGGCTAGTCCATTTATTACAACCATTGTTGACGCTTGTGCTCTACTAATCTATTTTCAAATAGCAACATCTATTTTATCAATATAAAAAACTGGTTAAATAAATTTAATCAGTTTTTTATATTAATTGAAAAAAAGAATATCATCATTTTTTTCACAAAAAACAATAGAAAGATAATCATCTTTTTCAATAATATGATGAAATAAATTAATATCATCAGCTCTTATCTTTTTAAATTCGTCATCAGAAAAATCTCCCTTTAATTTAAAATATGCCTCTTTCATAACCCATTGATATCTTAAATTAAAAGAAGAATTATTCAAATAAAGACAAGCTGCCTCCTCTGAAATCTTAAAATCATCCTCAATATCTACACCAACTTCAAAATCAGATATAACACAAGCAATATAATGATTAGAATGAGAATAATTAAACTTGATACGATTATCAATAAAATAAGGTTTACCATTATCAGCTATCTTTATCTTAGAAATATCAAAAACAATTCCTAGTTCTTTCATCATTTTTTTTAGTAAAGAATAAGCTTTTTTACTCTCATTCCTTGTAATATTTTTTGGAAAAGAAATATTATTATCAATCAAAATATCATCTTTTTTTTGAATACTTATATATATCATATTAATCTTCAATATTTAATATTTCAGAAAAACCAGTTACTTCAAATATATCCATAACATTTTCACACACATTTTTAAGAATCATTTCCCCTTGTTTATTCATAATCTTCTGCATAGAAAGTAAAACTCTAAGACCAGCAGATGAAATATAGTCAAGTTTTTCCATATCAATAATAACTTTTTCAACTCCCTCTAACTCACTAATTTTAGAATCCAAATCAGAAGATGTATTTGTATCTAACTTTCCCTCTAATTTTATAAATAATTCTTTATCATTCTTTTTTAAATCTATTTTCATATACATTACCTCCTATAAATATTCATATCGATTTTTATATTTTAAAATAAATATAATACTAATAATAAATGCTACTAACTCTGCTACTGGCCATGCTACCCATAATCCCATTCCTTGAAATAAATAAGATAACAAATATAAGCAAACAACTAAAACAATAAACGTTCTTGCAACAGACAAAATAGCAGATATTAAGCCATTTGAAAAAGCTGTAAAAAGTCCTGAATAAAATGTATTATACCCACAAAACATTGTTGCAAAAATAGAAACTCGAAATCCTAATTGAGTAATTTTATAGATTTCAGAACCAGGTTCAAAGAACACACATATTATTTTATCACAAAAAACAAAAGCCAGACTAATAATAAGAATAGAAATTAAGAAAATCCAACGATTACTTAATGAAAAAACTTTTTTTCTCATTTCAATATTTCCACTTCCATAATGATAACTGAATACAGGTTCAATCGCTGATATAAATCCTAAAAAAATAGATTCCATAATAAATTGAAAGTAAAATACTACAGATAAAGAGCTTACACCAATTTCTTTATAATATTTAAAAGCTAAATGATTCATAATCATAGAAGTAACAGCCCCAGCTAAATTCGTAATCATATCAGAAGAACCATTAAAAGAAATTTCTCCAATTTGCTTTAAATTTACTTTGCTAAAGTGTATTTCATAAGCACTTTTTTTGGCAATAATATAATAGTAAAATGCAAATACAATAGTACTCATATATCCAATTGTAGTAGCTATAGCTGCCCCTTTAATTCCTAAATGAAACCATTTCATAAAAACATAATCCAGTACACAATTAAGAACTCCACCAATAATAATAACAACTGCAGCAGTAACAGATTTTCCTTCTCCAATAATAAGAATTCCTAATAGAGATTGCAAAATAATAGCAATAGAAAAAGTAGTCATTATCATATAATAAGGTTTCAAATAACCAACATTTCCAGATGTAGCTCCACAAATAGCCATAATTGGTTTATGAAATACTAAACAAAGAACAGTAAGTATAATGGAAATGATTAGAGTAAAGAGCAGCACATTAGAAAATGTCTTTCCAGCTGTTTTTAAATCTCCCTCACCCACTTTTTTAACTATAATAGCATTAGCACCAGTTCCTAACATAACACCAATTGCAATAAATAAATATAAAATTGGTAAATATAAATTAACAGTTGCTATAGCCAAATCCCCAACAAATTTTTGAATAAAATAACCATCTACCATTTGATATAAAGCAATAAATACAAAAGCAAATATACTAGGAAAAACAAATTTCATTAAAGAGAAAAAATTAAAATCCTGACTTAACTCACTATCCTCTATCTTTTCATCCTCCATAGCCATAATTATCCCTTTCTACTAAATATACTTGTAACAATCTTAAAAATACTATTATTACCTTTAATTTTCTCTCTAATTTCTTTAACAGTAATATCATTTTGAGTTGTATGATGTAATAATAATTGAGTAATTCGAACAAATATATCCTTGAATTTTTCAACACTTTCCTTCTTATATCTACTAGCTGCATAATCAATCATAGTCTCAAGTCCAGCTTCACCATCTAATATTTGAATATCAAGAAGAGCCTGTGATGCAGCTTGATTTTGTCTAACATGAATCATTTCAATATTCATATCTTCCAAGTCACCACCATCACGAATATCTTGTTGATAAAGCAAACATGCTCCATCTTCAGAAACAACTTCTGCATCTAAATCTTCATATGGATAGCAACAATATTTAATAGCACTTTGCACTTGTTCATGAACATCTCGATATAATTCACGAATAGTTAATTTATCAGTCAATTTTAAACCTACTGGCAAATCTCTAAATAATAAACCAACACTATTCATCGCATTTAAATCATCACGTCCATTATAAATCCATGTTATTTTTACATTATTTTTCTTATTATATTCAGATAAAGTAAGTAATGCAACTGTGATAAAGAATTCATTTCTACTAATCTTAAAAGTCTTTTCAATTAAAGACATTTCAATATCTTCAATATCTAATTTAGAAAATAATTCACCCATTTCATTTTCTCTTGAATCAAAATCAATTTTAGGTTTAATAGACCAATCAACATCATCATATTTATCTTCATAATATTTACGAGCCTCATTATAAAAATCTGTATTTTGTTCTTTCTCCCTTTTATCTAATATATAATAGTAATAATCTTTATCTAATTCCATACCCATATAAGCTTTTACCATATTTGCCATTAAAATTTTAAAAGATGTTCCATCAAATAAAGAATGATGAATATCAATAAAAACATAGCCTGCTTTTTCTGTTTGGAAAACACGACAACGATACAATTTAGAATTAATAAGCTTAAATGGCATAACTAAATTATCTTTTATCTGTGAAAATTCAAATTCAGAAACATGTTCTACTCGAATTTCCTCTAACACTTCAGGAGTGTATTTTTGAACTAAATCTCCATCTTCATTAAAGTGAAAAGTAGTAAGTAAGGCTGGATGATTTTTAAATACTTTATAAATAGCTTCTACTAAATCGTTCATATCATAAAGTGATGTATCTACTTTTAACATTGTAAATAAATTATACATAGTAGATTTTGGTGTATATAATTGATAATCAACCATATACAATTGTTCTGTTGTTAAAGGATGGGTTAATTTCTTTGACTCTTCATTCTTTTCATCAATAGATATTCCATCATCATTAATAACAGATTCATTATATAATTTTGCAATCACTTCTGCACATCTTCCACGGAATATATGAGAAACATTAATACCTGGAAGTTTTGTTTCTACAACAACTTCAATTGCCTTTATAGAGTCTCCTCCCATTTCATAAAAGTCATCTTTTATTCCTACTCGATCAATTCCCAAAACTTTTTCAAAAGAAGAACATAATGTCTTTTCAAGGTCATTGGTTGGTTCTACATAATTACTTTGAAAATCTTTTGTATCTGGAATTGGTAAAGCCTTTCTATCCAATTTTCCTGTTGCTTTTAATGGAATCTCATCAACTTTCATAAAATAAGCTGGCAACATATAGTAAGGTAATCTTTTTAATAATTCCTCCCGAACTTTATCAATATCAAAAGTAACATCATCTTTATAATAAGCACAAATATAAGATTGATTAACTTCATTAAAACCACGAGCCGCAACCCAACTAACACCTAATACTTGTTTAACAGCAGCTTCAATTTCAGCTGGTTCAATTCGATTACCATTAATTTTTATCATATCATTATTACGACCTAATAAAACATAATTACCATTTGCATCAAGTCTTGCTAAATCTCCTGTATGATATAAACCATTTTCTTTTGCTTTTTTCGTTTCTTCCTCTAAATTAATATAACCTCTAAAATATGGATTATCAACACAAATCTCTCCAACTTCTCCATCTTTCACTTCTACACCATTCTCATCAAGTAATTTTACTTCTAAATCAAATGGAGGTTTTCCTATAGGACAGGTTTCATAAGACTTATCAATTTTAAACATACTAACTAAGAAACATGTTTCACTCATTGTATAAGTATTAACTGCTTTCACATTTTTTATATATACATTATTAGCTGGTTCACTTCCAACAATAATTGTTTTTAAGAAAGGACCGGTCGATCCCTTTAACATTCTTAAATACGATGGAGTTAAAAAAGTTAAAGATATTGTTTTCTCCAACATAAATTTCTTTAAAGCAATAGGGTTTTTTAATACTGTATAAGAAACAATATATAATTTTGGTTTACCAAGCTCTATTCCATTATATAAAACGTAAATAATAAATAGCATGGAAGCAATAAAATTAAGTGGAGCAACTAAAGCAGCATGTTCATCTTTACTAACAAGTGCCTCATCTTTAGAAATCATAACAGATTGAACACATCTTGGAATATCTCCATATTCATGTAAAACTCCTTTTGGATTTCCTGTAGTACCACTTGTATATATAGCAAAACAAGCATCATGTAAATCTGCTTCTACATATCCTTCTTTTGGATCTAACTTTAATATTTCATCCCATACTTTTGTATTAATCTCTATCTTACAGTTACAATCTTCTTTAATAAATTTAACTCTTTCTTCGGCATAATTATCCTCAACAATCGTACAAGCAGCTCCTGCTTTCCAAACACCCACTAGTGCAAGAATTGGTTGAACCCCACGAGGTAATTTAATTAAAACAAAGTCTTCTTTTCCAATTCCTTTAGAAGATAAATAATTATATACTTTGGCAGATATTTCATCTATTTTTGCATAGCTAACTCCTTTTGTATTAACATCATCAAAAAACAAAGGAATATTAGGACTTTTTTTTACATTTTCACTAAACTTTTTCACAAACGATAACATATTAAACCTCCACATCAATATTTTTTTCTATAACCAATATATTTTTATTTTCCTTGTACATATATTCAACATTATCCATAATCTTTCTTACCATATAAATTCCAAGTCCTCCAATTTCTCGTTCTTCAGTTGGCAAAGCTACATCCACTTCAGGAACTTCTAATGGATTAAATGGAACACCAGAATCTTCAAATAAAATTACAACCTTATTATCAATATTTTTAACTTCAATCTCCACATCACCATCACCATTATTATAGGCATAATTAGCTATATTAGCAAATATTTCCTCAACAACTAAATCTATTTTTAATAAAAGTTTTTGATTTAAATATTCAGATAAAGATTCATGAATAAAAGATAAAACATTATCTAATTCCTCTTTTTTTGCTCTAAATGTTTTCTTCATTTTGTTTTTCCTCCTTTATATTCAACAGCTAACATAGTTAAATCATCAAATTGAGTAGCACTACCAACAAACTGATTAACATCGTTTTCAATATTCATTAAGATTTCTTCTACATCTCTATTTTTTGATTTATTTAATGATTCAATCAGTTGATCAAGACCAAACATTGAATCATCTTTATTCATTGCTTCTACTACTCCATCAGTATAAAGAAACAACTTATCTCCTACATTCAATTTTATGTTATAATTTTTATACTTATAATTTTCAAAAGCTCCAAGAACAATTCCGTGTTCTTCTTTATACAATATAAAGTTTTTCTTATTTTTATAAACAGCTATATCCTCATGACCAGCATTGGCAAACATTAAATTCCCCGTTGATAATTCTAAAACTCCAAGCCAAACAGTAACAAACATATTGGTTCTATTATCCTTACATATTTCGTTATTAACCCTGTCTAAAACATCTGCTGGTGTTTTAGACGTAAACATTCTAGTTTTTAATAATATCTTTGTAATCATCATAAACAAAGCAGCAGGTATTCCCTTTCCAGCAACATCAGCAATCGTTAAGCCTAAATGATCATCATCAATCATATAGAAATCATAAAAATCTCCACCAATTTCTTTAGCAGGTACCATTTTAGCTGATATATTAAATTCAGAAGAATTAGGTAAATCATTAGCTAAAACACCCCTTTGAATAGCACTTGCAAGTTTCAATTCTGTTCCAACTCGCTCTTTTTCTTTTGTTATAAGTGTTAAATTACTAATATATTGAATAGTATCACATTCCATTTTATCGATTGCTTGAGCTAACTCTCTAATTTCTGTTATTTTACTACTTTCTTCTAACTTTTTCTCTTTTATAATAGTATTTTCTAAAGCAAATCTTTTTGATTCATCACGAATATTAATAATTGGAGAAACCACATTTTTCTTAAAAAAGCGATATACAAGAATAGATGTAAAAATAATAATAAAGAAACTAATAATACTGGCCCAAGTAGAGAAAGAAATTCCTGATACAACAAGTTTTTCAATAGAATATTGTACCCCTAATATTCCTACTATTTTTCCATCAGATGTCTTTATAGGAACCAATGTAGTAACATAAGAATTTTTCTTTTCTTTTTTGTTCCTTTTAACATAAGTTTCTCTCGTCCTTTTTCCACGATATAAAGTTTTCAGTTTTCTTCTAAATCGTCCACTACTAATACTTTTCTTATCACCAACTTCATATTCTTTCACAGAAACATCACTATGAATGTCAAATATATAAGTTGCATCTTTTATTTTTTTATCACTAAACTGAATAACATAAATTCTAGAAGTTTCCTCTTTCTGCCCTAGCAAAGCCAAGTTTACATAATCATCAATATATTCATCTTCTTTTTCTTTCTTTAAATAATCATCAAAATTATTAACATTAATCTTAGTTAGAGCCTCTTTAGCAGCCTGTTCTCCATCCTTTTCATACATCCTAATAATAGATCTAGAAAAAACTAAAAAACTAAGCATTTCAATAACTAAACTAACAATAAGTATCAATATTATAATAGAACCAATCACTCGAAACATAATACTATTTGTAAAACTTTTAATTTTATAAAATAAATCTTTCATTTGATCATCCCTCAAAATCGCCTATATAAACATTATAATACTAAAATTAAGAATATACAGTCAATGAAATAATAAATTTATTATTTTTTTGTAAAATTAAGAAAAACAAAGTAAATAACAAATAAAAAACATTATTGATTATGAAATTTTTTCTATTATTAAATAGTAAAAACTGCATAAAATCATCTATTACTTTTTAGTATAAATTAATAATTCCAAAATACAATAAATATTCTCGTAAAAATATAAAAAAAATCCAAATGAATAAACATTTGAATTTTCATAAAAACTGTATTCTACTTTTTAAATGAAGAAGAATTTTGCTTCTAGATTCCTCAAAATTCGTAGAATTCATAGATTTCTTAGCTTCCTGATTTTTTATAAAAGCAGTAATAGTAGCTACTAAACTACAAAAAACTCTCAAATCTTGTTCCATCAAAATACCATTCCATCCTGCCTTTTTTGCTGCTTCTATATTATTTTTATTGGTATCAATAAGACAAAAAGCAGAAAAGTTTGAAATATTTCTAAAAGAATTTTTTATAGAAAGATATAAATTTTCATTATTCATTTCATATCTATGCTCATCGTTAGGAACAATAATGATATTTTCTTCCTGTACCACTTTATGCTCTTTCTGTCCTTCTTTTTCTTCTCCTGCAAAGAGATTTATATATACATCTCTCGTGAAAGCATCACCTGGAGCTAAAATACCAATTACATAGTCATCTACATTAGGAAGATATCTCTTAATCAAAGCAACCAATTTCTCTAAATTACATTTCTTTTTATAATTTAATTTTGCCTTTTCATTAGAAAATCTATTAAGAAGTGCATTACATTGAATACAAAATTCATTATAAAGTTCTTCTTTATTAACGATACTATGATAAAGCTCTTTTATTTTCTCATCTTCTATATTATCTAATTTTTGAACAATATTAGCAAGTGAAGCAGGACAACCATTAATATAATAAATATCCTCAATATCTACAGTATCAATATCAGAGCACTTTATAGCATCAACATAAAATTTATCAAGAACTCTTTTAACACCATTTTGTATATTTTCTTCACCAAAGAAACTCTTTTCTAAAGCTATTAATTCATCCCACAAACTAACAATATCACATTGTTCCAAGCTAGATAATTGACGAAGACGTTCTAAAGCTTTTATCACTTCATTATAACGAACATCTTCAAGTTCTATAAGATTTTCTCCATTAATAAAAATAATTCCCAATTTCGTATTAAACACACTAATTACCCCTTTTACTTCCACAAACTGTTTGATTTGAATCTTCTTGAGTATTTCTATTTCCAATTATTTCAGAAACAGCAAACATTAACTGATTTTCAAAATCTTCACAATCTTCTTTTAATTCTTTAGTATCCCATCCTGCAACAAGAGCTGCCTCCAAATTATCTGAATTATTATCAACAAGAGTAAAGCTTGCACATTCCAAATCATCCATTTGCAATGAAATATACAAATCAGAATCATTCATTTTAGATCCAGAAACAATAATAATCTTATTAACTTCTGGAAATAATTTTTCATATATTTCTTTCATAATAATAGAATAATCTTCTATTATAATAGAATAATCTTCTATTATAATAACAATATCAAATCCATTATTATTGGCAAAAGAAACTATATTATCCAAATTACAAGACTTTTGATAGCAACCAAATAGCAATTCCCTTTTTTTATCACGATATTCAGAACCTGTCTTTTCAATAAGTCGATTGGAAAGCTTATCACATTGAGTAATAAACATTTCTCTGGAACGATTTTGAATATATGGATCTTTTAATTTTATAGATTCTAAAAAATTTGCAATATCATTTGTACCAAAAATTCTTCTTTCCCTATCTACTAACAAATTCCATAAATCAGCAAGTTCTATTTTTGAATTTACTGCTAATAAATGTAAATAATGTAATTTTTTATTAATATCTTTGTTTTTTTCACTTTTCAATAAAAAATTAGAAGGCACTCCAGGCTCTATCAACATATTACCATCAATAAAGATAACCCCTTCTTTGTTACGATTCATTTTTTACCCCCCAAACAACGCACTAATTATATCACAATTTTTATTTTTTTGCAAGAAAAACTTGATTTTTAACTTTTAATTACAAAAAAATCAAGTACATAAATCACTTGATTTTCTCCCATAACTCAAATAATTAAAATTTCTTTTTCATATGTGTATTTTTTTCAATTATAAGCCTTTTAACCTCCTGAAGTAGATTTTGTTCCAATTTTTTGTCATTAAAATCATTACAATTTTTATTATAATCAAATAAAATAGTACTCCACCCAGCAGATTTTGCAGCATTTATATTAACTTCATTATCATCAATAAGACAAAAATAATCATAATCATCAAGTTGTGAACAAATATCATTATATAAATGAGTATTACTTTTCCGATAATTATGTAACAGCTTATTAGGTACAAGAATAATATTATCAATTTCTGGATACAAGCTTGCAAAAACTTGAATCATATAAGAATAATCTTCAGATAAAATACAAATAGCAATATCATAACGATTAGCAACTCTTACCAGAGATTTTAAACTAAAAGCTCTAGAATAGCAACTTAATAATAATTTTTCCTTAGCACTACCTTTTTGTAATTGACCAGATTCAAAATCAAAAATATGATTATAATCATCAAATTTGTTATTATCGTTTTGCTTTTTTGAAGAATCAATTGCATTAGCTATCCTATCAAAAAGTGAGTAACACTCAAAACAAAACTCTTCATAAAGTCTCTTCTTATAAACTGTTCTATAATAAACACACTGAATATATTCATCTTTTATAGTATCAAGAATATCAATAATTTCTACATCAGTATTGCCAACAAAAATTCTTTCAAGAATTGCATTATCAATATGCCTGTTTTCCCTAGCTTCATTATAAAACTGACTAATAGCATCACTAACAGGACTTTTTATTGTACTTTTGCTTAAATGAAAAAATTGTTTTTCAATATCTTGTAACTGTTGCCATAAATAAGCAATATTTTCATTTTCTTTCTTAAGTAATTTATGCAAAGCATATAAAGTTCTTTGTCCTTTATCATTAATTAATGTACTCATAGATAGTTTTTTTTCGTTTATAAAAATACTATCATCAATAAAAAGGATTCCCTTACTCATATTATTTCTCCCTATAAAGTAATAAA
>CADBNY010000039.1 GCA_902796215.1 uncultured Erysipelotrichaceae bacterium
AAAAGAACTATTTCTAGTTACTTTTCAAAACTTAATATAGTTGTACTAAATTAAATAATTTTATTTCTTACTAGCTGATATACACATGCATGAATATCTTCAATACTAACTAATTTGTTATTAACACGCACTTTATCAAATCAAATAATCAGCAATAAAATTAGCCTTTTCACATTATATAAATTTTTCCTTTTTATTCACTCTCTAAAGGAAATTATAATCATTATTTTATTATTAGAATATTTCTATATAACACTTTTATGTTACTATTTTAATGTTTTTTTCAACTGATAAATAGCTTTTTTTTCAAGTCTAGATACTTGAGCTTGACTAATATCCAATTCATCAGCAATCTCCATTTGACTTTTTCCAATAACAAATCGCTCATCTAATATAAATCTTTCTCTTTCATTCAAATCATTTATCGCATCCTCTACCGCTAAACGATTTGAAAAATCAAAATCATTCTTTGTATCTTCGATTTGATCATATAAATAAATAGTATCTCCCCCATCATTATAAATTGGTTCATACATACTAACTGGACTTTTTAAGGAAAGTAAAGCATTGCTAACATCATACTCACTAACATTTAATTTTTCTGATAAATATTGAGTACTAGGTTCCTTACCATAATAGGCATAATATTCATCTTTTAATTTTAAAGAACGATAAGCAATATCTTTTAAAGAGCGACTAATACGAATACTATTATTATCCCGAATATATCGTTTAATTTCTCCTAATATCATAGGAATTGCATAAGTAGATAAAGTTACATTATAAGAAATATCAAAATTATCAATTGCTTTTACAAGTCCTAAACATCCAACTTGGAATAAATCATCCATATTATCTACTTTATTATTAAACCTTTTTAATATTGATAAAACCAACTTTAAATTACCATTAATTAAATCATCTCTAGCAGACAAATCCCCATCATACATCTTTTCAAATAAAATTAAGTTTTCTTTATTACTAAGTACTTTCAATTGATTTGTATTAACTCCACATATATCAACTTTATATTTAGCCATAAAATCTCCTTTCATATATATGTTGATATAAAATAAAAGAAGTTATACAAAAAAAGCTAATACAATGGTATTAGCTTATTCTCTTTCCAAATAATCAGCACCTTTAATAGATTCTTCTCGAAGCAAATCATTATAATTTTGTTGTCTTAAAGCTTCATAAATAACAATAGCAACACTATTTGAAAGATTTAAAGCACGAACATTTCCTGTCATTGGAATTCTCATACAATGCTCTAAATCTTTTTGCAATATTTTTTTAGGAATGCCTGTTGATTCTTTTCCAAAAATAAAATACAAATCTTCACAACTTTTATTACTATAATCAAAACTAGTATGAGGCTTATGCCCATATCGAGTAAAGTAATAATAAATTCCTTTATTCTTTTTCTTAAAATCTTCAAAATTCTCATAAATTTCATAATCTAATTTATCAATATAATTAACCGCACTTCTTTTTAAATGAGCATCATCTATAACAAACCCCAATGGTTTAATAAGATGAAGCTTTGTATTTGTTGCAACACAAGTTCTCATAATATTTCCTGTATTTTGAGGAATTTCAGGCTCAAACAAAACAATATGATTCATAAATAAAAACCTCCAATATAAAAGGGAATTACTCCCCTATTTCATTTAATTC
The DNA here is from genome assembly GCA_902796215.1 of uncultured Erysipelotrichaceae bacterium. Lineage (GTDB taxonomy): Bacteria > Bacillota_I > Bacilli_A > RF39 > UBA660 > UBA3789. The sequence continues at coordinate 1,681 of CADBNY010000039.1, forward strand.
TAAAAATTGCTTTACTTTAGTAATCGTTAAAGGCTTTTTCTCAGTACCCTGTAAAATACTTTTTACTTTTCCATCTTCAAAGAATACAAAAGCCGGATAATAAGAAGTTAGCTGTTTCTTATAATGATAAGTAGTATTAAATACATTTAAAAATTCTTCCTGATTTAAATCTGTTAAATTTAAATAAATAAGTTGACTATATTGTTTTTTCTTCAAAAGTTTATTAAAATCTCTTTCAAAATTTCTACATACATCTCCATTAGCCGTACACATATATATAATAGTACTTGGATTATCCATAACATAATGCTCTAAATCATTGCTATATATTTCCTGTAACGCTCCATCAATAATTGGTACTTTTTTTCTCTCTTCATCACTGACTTTATAAAGTTCACAAAAATAAAGCACAAGTACTATAGAACCTACAAATAACAAAACAAGTAACAAATAATTACGAACTATTCTTTTATTTTCTTCATTATCTTTCATAATTAGTCACATCCTATAAATATATTCTAACACAAAAGAACTATTTTTGCACTGAATTTTATTGATTAATAATTCTTTTAATGTCAAAATCTACTTCATCAAATAAAGACAATTGAATACTACATTTTCCTAAAAATGATTTCATAGAGAGATTTTTAGCTTCCCAATTCAATATATGCGTAAGAACTCCATCATAGTACACAGGAAATTTTCTATTTTTGGAATCAATCAAACAATAATCATAAATATCTTTTTCAATATTTAATATATTTCCCTTAATAATCATATTCTCTACTCTTCCATAACCAAATATTTCAAAATTACCTTCTCCAAATTTTTGCTTATAAAAATCTAAAAATTCACATAACTCATCTTCTGTAAGTTCAACAGATAAACAAACAGAAGAAAACCCAAATTTTTGTAAAAAATAAGCCGTATAAATATTAGTAACATTTAAACCATAATGTCCTAAAATATTTTTATCTTTATAAACACCATAGTCTGCAAGAACATTTTTTTCTTTTAAAAGATTTTTATGATTAAAGCTACATCTAGGAACAAAATAATATAATTCATCACACTCATTTTTATATTTTTCATATAAATTTTCATTGGCTACATATATTTTATCAACATGTTCATACATACATTTTTTCAATTGTAGCTCTGTAAAAACAAAACAATGAATTCCACGCGCTATTTTATTATTATTTTTATCAAAAGATACTTCTTTTACAACATATTCTTTCTTTGAATAACTTCTAGCATGAACTAATTTTTCAACAAGCTTTCTACGAAGATTATTTAAATCACGAAGTGGAATAAAAATATCGGGATCAATATCCATAAAAATAGATTTACATGAAAATGGAGTATTTCCTAGTCGATTTAAATGTTTTTCAATATCCTCTTTCGAAATAGGATGTTTATCTGCTCTAGAAACAATACTTCCATATTCTACAAAAGTAAATTGATTATCACTGATTTCAATAGAAAGTTTTTCAAAAGCGATAGCTTTAACAGAAAAAGTAACATCAACAGTCCTTGATTTATTTTCATATTCTTTTTCCAATTGATAATCATAAGTTTTAGAAACAACATCCCCTACTTTAACAGAAAATTTATTATCAAGGAAACAAATATCAGAAGAAGAGGATATTAAAAAATCATTTTTATCATACAATCGGTTTACAATAAGTCCTTCACTATTTTGAAAGCGAATTCCATCATATTGATTTAATAAACATTTAGAAAACAATTGAATTTTTATTTTTCTTTTAGTAACATCAACAACTTTACCAATCGGAAATCCAATATGATTTGGAGAAATTGGATTCATAAAATTAGAATCAGACTCTTGAAACAATCTACCTGCAGTAAATTCTCGATTAAAAATCACTTTTAATTTTTTTAATTCTTCATTGATATCCATAGAAATTCCATCCATCAAACGACGATAAAAATTAGTAATAAATCCAACATATAAAGGACTTTTCATTCTACCTTCTATTTTAAAACTACAAATATCACTATCTAACAATTTATCAAAATAAAGCGAAGTATTTAATTCTTTTGTACTAAGCAAATATTCATTTTTTCTTAAAATTTCACCATTTTTTTCAAGTGAAAATGGCATTCGACAAACCCCAGCACATTCCCCTCTATTTCCACTTCTACCGCCTAACATACTACTCATAAGACAACAACCAGAATAAGAAATACATAAAGCACCATGAATAAAAACTTCTTTTTCGATATCAACATCAATTGCTTCTATTTCATCAAGTGAAAGCTCACGAGAAAAAACCACTCTTTTAACACCTAAATCATGATATAACTTACAAACTTCTAAAGAAGATATATTTGCCTGTGTTGAAGCGTGAATTTCAAGATTTGGATATTTTTCGCGTAATAAACAAATCATTCCAAAATCTTGAACAATTAAAGCATCTACCCCATTTTGGTGTAAAAAATCTGCTTGTTTTAAAAATAAAGATATTTCAGAATTTTTTACCAAAGTATTCATTGTAACATATACTTTTACCCCATATAAATGGCAAAAACAAATTGCATCAAGTATCTCATCATTCGTAAAGTTATTAGCAAATTTTCTAGCTCCAAAATTTTTACAAGCAAGATATACAGCATCGCAACCATTAAAAACAGCTTGCCTCAAACATTCCATATTTCCTGCTGGAACTAATAATTCATGCTTTTTCATGAAATCACCACCAATAAAAAAGAAATAATAACCATATTATATCATTTTGTCTAATTTTTAGAATACATTTTAATATGAATTATCAAGAAAGACTAAAACAAATTAAAATAGAAAATAATATATGGATAATATATTTAATTATAATAGCATTATCTTATTATGCAAATTATTTTGAAAAAGATTATTTTCTAACAAAAAATAAAAGCAGTAAAGAAACTTATCGAAAATTAAATTCATTCGTTTTCATTATATTAATCATTATCTATTCCTATTTTGAAAAAGAATCAATTTTATCTTTTAAAAATAAAACGAAATCAATAGAACAAAATAAGTATGATACCTTATCTTTAATTGCAAGTACTTTAGTTTTAATATCTGGATTTATTTTTTTATACATAATAATAAAAGATGAAAATATTGGAACAGAAATAGCATTTAACTAATTTTCTTATACTAAAAAAATAACGACAAAATCGCTATTTTTAGTTATTAGAATTCCGACATTTTCTTCTATTTTTTGGTTTTATGCTTTCCTTATTAAAGTTGAGTTGATAAGCTCTTTTGTATTGAGCTGCAATATCCTTTAAATTATCATCTTTTTCACCAAGTCTTCCAATTAATTTAGCTTGATACTCCAATTCTTTAATATATAGACTTAAAGAATGCAATATTTTTTTCAGAACTGTATGATTTTTGATTTCTTTTTTCAATAATTTTAACTTATAATCAAAAAAATTATCTTTTTCTGAAAAATCTAAAGTTATTCCTTCTATTGGATAATTTTGATATTCTTCTGGATTCAATACTTTTTCTTTATGCTTTACTTTTTTTATTTCCAATACTAAAAAATCATATGAATCTATAATCTTCCTAAGATCATTATTAGCTATTACTTCAGTGTGATATAAAACTTTTTTAGTTGCAGCACCAACTAATACAATATTATTCCCTTCTTCATCAAGCATTTTTGTATTTAAATCGACTTTTCTTATATAATGCTTATTATATTTCTCTTTTAATATTTTCAATAAATCATCATCATCTAATTGAATATCAAAAACTTTAGAAAGAGCAAAAAACAACTTTGCATCATCCAATGATATTAACTTATTTTCAATAAGATAATTTGCATTTTCGATATTTGTTCTTATATATTTGATATACTTACCTATATCAATTTTTCCATTATTTATATCACATAAAGTCATTTCCTTTAATACTATTTTTTTTGGTACTAACTTCATTCTCACACCTCTTACTAATTTATAAATTTTGATGCTTCTTATTATATCAAAAAAAATAAGATAATATCTTATTTTTTAATAATTTTCACTTTTTAACTCAAAATAGCTTTGTGGATGTGCACACACTGGACAAACCTTTGGAGCATCTTTCCCAACACAAACATGTCCACAATTACGACAAATCCAAATCTTATCTCCATCTTTACTAAATACAAGACCATCATTAATATTTGCCAATAACTTACGATATCTTTCTTCATGATGCTTTTCAATAGCAGCAACTCCTCTAAATTTCGCAGCAATTGCTTTAAATCCTTCTTCTTCAGCAACCTTAGCAAATTCCTCATACATATCAGTCCATTCGTAATTTTCGCCATCAGCAGCAGCTTCCAAATTTTCAATAGTAGAAGGAATCTCTCCACCATTTAATTCTTTAAACCACATCTTAGCATGTTCTTTTTCGTTATTAGCAGTCTCCTCAAATATAGCAGCTATTTGCTCATAACCATCTTTTTTGGCTTTACTTGCAAAATAAGTATATTTGTTTCTAGCTTGACTTTCACCTGCAAAAGCAGCTAATAAATTTTGTTCTGTTTTACTTCCTTTTAATTCCATAAAATTACCTCCATATTTTTATTATATTGAAACAAAATCAATGTAACAATTAAATATATTATAACAATTACAAAACTATTTATCAATCTAATTAATTAATTCACGAATCAAAAAAAAAAGAATATGATATTATAGGTGATTATCATGAATAATAAACACTCTTTTCTTTGTAGATGCAGTAATTGCAAACAAAAAAGAAGAAATAACATTTTCTTCTTAGCAGGCATTATTGTCAACACTATTATTATATTTTATCAATTACTAATTCTCCTTTTTATAACCACAAGACTAAATGTATTTATTTTACTCTTTGAATTCATCTTTATTTGCTTCCTGATATTTTTCATATTTTTCTAAAAAAGAATTAGTCTTTTCAATATATTCTAACAAATAATAAATAGAAACAGTATTATTATAAGTACTTTTACTAAACTCAACTTTTTTAGGAATACAAATAAATACTTTTAATAATAGTAATTCTTCTTCACTAAGAAAAATATCTTTTTGATAAATATCAAATAAAAAATTCATATCAACAGATAATGCTTCATTTTTATAAAAACAAATAAAATCAGTAATTAAAAAATCTTTATAGCAGTTACCAAAATCTAAAAAATAAGAAGATTCAGAAACAATAAAATTGGAAAAAGAAACATCATGAATACTATAACACTTTCGAAATTTCAAATTTTTCTTTTGATACCATAAATCCAAATAATACCTAGCTTTTTGAATTATTTTATAAAGTAAGCTAATATGAAGCAAAAAATAATAATAATCAATTCTTGGAAAAGAAAACTCTTCAATATAATCTTGTAAATCCAAATAGTATTTCATTTGATAATCAATATCATTCAAAATAGTTTTATAAATATTTTCAAATTCTTCTTCTGATATTTCTTCTTCATATACAGTTTTTAATTGTAAATCAGTAATTCCCTTTATAAGTTCCTTACTAGTAACAGCGCCATTATTTTTTATATCCATAGGATAAAGATATAAAAGATAAGGATCTATATCTTCATTAATCTTTTTCAAATAATAAGAATACCCTATTCTTTCAAAATAAGAAAACAACTTCTCATCAAAACTTTTTTCCTTTAATAAATAAATATTATCATCAGAAAAAAGAAGAAAATATGAATCATAATATTCAACTTTTTTTAAAGAAATAGAATACTTTCTACAAACTTTTTCAATATTAATCATTAACAAAAGGAATAATCAATTTAGTACCAATATCAATATTTGAAATATCATTATATTTTTCAAGATCTTCTTTTGTTGTATGATACTTTTCCATGATAGAATTAATTGTTTCATCCTGTCTAACAATATAAACAATAAATGTACCATAACTATCATCATCATCCTTTAAATTTACAAACAAGGACTGTTTTTCCTCACATAATTCTTCTTTTAAACTAGAATTATCATCCACTTCTTCTAAAGAAACTTCTTCAGCTACTACTTCTTCTTCTACTTTTTTTTCTTTCTTTTCAATACTAGGTATTTCTATCTCATTAAATTGTTTAGAATCATCATCACATTCTCTGTTTTCTAAATCTTTTCCTAACATACTTTCAAGTACCTCTAATCCTTCTATAGAAATTTCAATATGACAAATCATAGAATCATTTTCTATTTCATAAGTAAAATCCGTAATTTCAATATTGGTAGTATTCAAATCAATACATTCTCTCAAAACGATTTCTACAGGAATCTTATAATGAAATTCTTCTTCTAAACGAGAAGCCTCTGTCAACTTATACTTTCCATTTAATAAAAATTCTCCTCTTATATTACATTCATCTAAAAAATAAAGATTTTGCTCCAAAGAAATAGCACTAACTTCTCCTATCATAGTAGGAAATTTTACTTTTTTCTCAATTGATACTTTTTTTTTCATATAAATCCTCCTAAAAAAAAATATGAAAAAAGAAGAAATATTATTCTTCTTTTAACAGATAAATTTTAAAAATAACTATTCAACTCAAAATAATATAATAAATTTTTAATTTCATTTTTCATCTTCTTTAAATAAAAAATCAAATATTTCACAGTATTTTGAAACAGGAACAAATCGAATATCAGCTTTTATTTCATCAGGGATGTCATCTAAGTCTTTTTCATTTTCATTAGGAATAAAAACTGTTTTTATTCCAGCACGATGAGCACCAATTACTTTTTCTTTTAATCCACCAATACCTAAAACTCTACCACGAAGAGTAATTTCTCCAGTCATAGCAATATTATTATCAACTTTCTTATTAAGAAATAAACTAATTAAAGCTGTAGTAATAGTAACCCCTGCAGATGGGCCATCTTTATTAACAGCCCCTTCCGGAACATGAATATGAATATCATTCTTCTCAAACTCCTTTTGTGATATTCCAAATTCATCCATATTAGATTTAATATAATCCAAAGCAATATGACAAGATTCTTGCATAACTTCTCCTAAAGAACCAGTAAGAATTAAATTTCCCTTTCCTTTAAAAAGATTCACTTCAATCGGTAAAATATCTCCACCAAAAATAGTATAAGCCATTCCATTAACAACACCAACTTCACTATCAGTTGAATTTTCATTATAAACATATTTCTTTTTACCTAAAAAATCCTCAATCATCAAAGAATCAATATGATAAAAAACACTATCTTTATTTAATAATATTTTTTTTACAATTTTACGAAATAAAGTAGCAAGTACTCTCTCTAATTCACGAACTCCAGCTTCCTTTGTATAATGTCGAATTAAAGTTAGTATCTCTTCATCATCAATTTGTACTTGCAAACTAGTAAGACCATGTTCTTCTAATTCTTTAGGTATTAAGTGTTTTTTAGCAATATCCAACTTTTCATACTCAGTATAACTTGAAATATGAATAATTTCTAAACGATCACGAAGTTCATAGGGAATTTGCTCCTCATAATTTGCAGTAGCAATAAACATCACTTTAGAAAGATCAAATTCTTCTTCTATATAATGATCAGAAAATTTATTATTTTGCTCTGGATCCAAAACTTCTAAAAGGCTACTAGCAGGATCTCCTTTAATGTCTTTTGTCATTTTATCAATTTCATCAATAATAAATACCGGATTTGTTGTACCAGCTTTACGAATTCCCTGAATAATTCGGCCAGGATTAGCTCCAATATAAGTACGCCTATGCCCAACAATTTCAGCTTCATCATTTATTCCACCAACACTAATCTTCGCAACTTTACGATTTAAACTTTTCGCAATACTAATAGCCAAAGATGTTTTACCAACACCCGGAGGACCAACTAGACATAAAATTGGACTACGTAAATTATTCGTATTTTGTTTAACTGCTAAATATTCCAAAATACGATTCTTTACTTCCTCTAAAGAATAATGGGAAGAATCAAGGATCGACTTTACTTTTACTAAATCATTAGTATCTTTCGTATAATTATTCCAAGGAAGAT
>CADBNY010000040.1 GCA_902796215.1 uncultured Erysipelotrichaceae bacterium
AAAATCATCCAATAATCACTTATTTCCTGCTGCAGTGGGAGCAGTTTTGGGTGCAACCGGATTGGCTGCTAGTATGTTGCATAAAGATGATAAGGAAGACGAGAATAATACAGATGAAGCAAATGTTAAAGATTGATTAATTATTTTTTATAATTTGTATAAATAATCTGTTTTGCAGTATAAGTCTTATTTTAGGATAGTAAATAAATTTTTAAACTAAAAATCAAGGGAGAAAAGAGAAAATTTGTTTTTCCTTGATTTTTTATTTCTATTATTTAAAAATGTACTGACATTTTACAAAATGTTTGATATAATATGGGAAATTGGGATTATGATGTGGGAAGGAATGATTTTTTTTGATTTTAGATGGGTTAATGTTGAAAACTAAGATTTTAGATGAAGCAAAACATGAAATAGAACATAAAAATTTAAATCTTGGTTTGGGTATCATACAAGTTGGTGATAATCCAAATAGTAATATTTATATAAAAAATAAAATTAAAGCTTGCGAAAAAGTTGGCATAGAAGTTATTTATAAAAAGTTGGATTCTAGTATTGTTGAAGAAAAATTAATTGAACTTATTGAATCTTTTAATAATGACGATAACATAACAGGTATTATTTTACAAAGTCCATTACCTTCTCATTTGGACTTTGACAAATGTAGTTCTTATATTTTATCAAGTAAAGATGTTGATGGTTTTACAAAGGAGAACGTCTATAAACTTTATTTAAATCAGAAAGGAATATTACCTTGTACTGTTAAGGGGATTATTCGATTGTTAGAGGAATATAAAATATCTTTAGAAGGTGCTAATATTGCGATTATTGGAAGAGGTAATATTGTTGGGAAACCTTTAGCTATGGCAATGGAAAATAGAAATGCCACTGTTACTTTGTGTCATTCTAAAACAAAAAATATTAAAGATATTACAAGAAATGCAGATATCGTTATTTCTGCATGTGGTATTCCTCATTTTGTAACAGAAGATATGATTAAAGATGGGGCTGTTGTTGTAGATGTGGGGATTTCAAAAGTAGCCGATAAAATTGTTGGTGATGTTGATTTTGATAATGTAAAAGACAAAGCTTCTTTTATTACTCCTAATCCTGGTGGAGTTGGACCAATGACAGTTGCGATGATTATTGATAATTTAATTGAAATGGGTGAAGAATAGTATGGATAAATTTTTAAAAGATGCATTAGTAAAAGAACGAGAAAGACAAGAAAATAACATAGAGCTTATTGCTTCAGAAAACTATGTGTCAAATGATGTTTTAAAATTGCAAGGAAGTATTTTAACAAATAAATATGCTGAAGGATATCCTTCTAAAAGATATTATGGTGGGTGCCTTTATATTGATATTTTTGAGGAGAAAGCTAGAGAATACGCAAAAGAACTTTTTGGAGCAAAGTTTGCCAATGTTCAACCTCATTCTGGATCTTCTGCTAATATGGCAGTTTATCGTTCTTTATTAAACCATGGTGATAAAGTTATGGGAATGAATTTGTCTAATGGAGGACATTTAACTCACGGGCACAAAATGTCTTTTAGTGGACAAGACTATGAAATTATTGATTATGATGTAAATATTCATGATGAGAGAATTGATTATGAGGCGTTGAGAGAAAAGGCTTTACTTGAAAAACCTAAAATGATTATTGCAGGTGCTTCTGCATATTCTCGAATTATTGATTTTGCAAAATTTCGAGAAATAGCTGATGAGATAGGAGCATATTTAATGGTTGATATGGCACACATTGCTGGTCTTGTTGCAGCTGGACTTCATCCATCACCTGTTCCTTTTGCACATGTTGTTACAACAACAACTCATAAAACTCTTCGTGGGCCTAGGGGAGGATTAATTCTTACAAATGATGAAGAAATTGCAAAAAAAATTGATAAAACTGTTTTTCCTGGAATTCAGGGTGGCCCTTTAATGCATGTTATTGCAGCAAAAGCTCAATGTTTTTACGAAGCGTTGCAACCAGAATTTAAGGAATATCAAAAGCAAGTTTTATTAAATATTAAGGCCTTGTCTAAAACTTTAAAAGAAGAAGGCTTTCATATTGTTTCTTCTGGAACAGATAATCATTTGATATTGGTGGATGTAAAATCAGGATGTGGATTAACTGGAAAAGAGGCCGAAAAATTATTAGATGAGGTTCATATTACAGTAAATAAGAATACAATTCCTAATGATAGTGAAAAACCAATGATTACTAGTGGTATTAGACTTGGTAGTCCAGCAATGACTTCTAGAGGTTTGAAAGAGGAAGATTTTGTTAAAATAGGTAAAATTATTGCAACTGTTTTAAAAAATAGTACAGATAAAAATATTCTTGAACAAGCTGAAAAAGATGTTTTAGCAATAACAAAAAGATATCCACTTTGGTATGAATAAGTGTCAATAATTATAAATGAGGTGTATTTTTACACTTTTTTTTTGTAATTATGATACAATTAATTTAATAGGTAGATAAAAATAGGAGGTTTTTATGCCATATCAATATAAAAAAGATTTAAATAAAAATATTTTTAGGGAGTATGATATTAGAGGAGTGTATCCAACTGAATTAGATGATGATACTGCTTATACATTTGGATTAGGATTTGGTACGCATATTCAAAAACTTGGTAAGAAGAAGTGTGTTGTTGGACATGATAATAGGCTTTCATCACCGGCTTTATATGCTGCACTTATTGAAGGAATAAAAAGTACAGGTGTTGATGTTATCTCCCTTGGTCTTTGTACTACACCGATGTTTTATTATGCTTGTATTCTTTTAAAAATTCCTAGTGGGGTTATGGTTACTGCTTCTCATAATCCAAAAGATGATAATGGATTGAAATTTTCTTTTGATGAGTCTGGAAGTTGTAAAGGAGAAGATATTCGCAATTTTTTACAGGAATTGTTAATTGGTGATTTTATATTTGGAGAAGGTAAAGTTAATCCTTATAATATTGAGCCTGAATATATTTCTTTATATGAGAATAATCTCCATTTTGGAAAGAAAAAATTAAGGGTAGTGTTAGATCCAGGTAATGGTACTACATCTGATTTTTGCCGAAAAATATATGAAAAATTTCCATTTGAATTAGTTTTTATTAATGATGAAAGTGATGGTACTTTTCCAAATCATCATCCAGATCCTTCTATTGAGGAAAATTTAAGTCAATTAAAGGCAAAAGTTTTAGAGACACGAGCAGATGTTGGAATTGCCTTTGATGGAGATGGTGATCGATTGGGAATTGTTTCTAATGCAGGGAAATATATTCCAGCTGACATTTTTATGATTATTATTATTCGTGATATTATAAATAAAGTTAAAAACAAAACATTTTTATATGATGTCAAATGTTCTAAAACTTTAAGTGATGAAATTGAGAAATTAGGTGCTGTTGGTGTTTGTTATCGTACAGGTCATTCTTATATGCGGGATAAGGTTGTTAAAGAAGATATGCCATTTGGAGGAGAACTGTCTGGACATATTTATTTTAGAGACAGATGGCCTGGATTTGATAGTGGAATGTATGCAGGAGCACGATTACTTGAAATTATGTCTTATACTGATAAGACAATTCATCAACTATTGTATGGTATAAATAAGTATTATTCTACATTAGAAATGAAAATCCCATCTACTGATATAAAAAAGGTTGAGGTTGTAGATAAAATAAAAGAATATGTTATTTCTTGTGGGTATGAATTCTTAGATATTGATGGAATTCGTGTTAATTTCTCAGATGGTTGGGCGTTAATTCGTTATTCTAATACTGGACCTAATATTACCACTCGATTTGAGGCAAATAGTGAGGAGAGATTGCAGGAAATTCAAAATGAATTTTTAGAACTTATTACATCTTATAATCAGTAAAGAAATACTATTTATATTAGTATTTTTTTGTGTAAAGTTTTGACTTTTATTAGGTATTTTAATTTTTTCTATGATATATTTTTATTAATGAATAAAGGGTGATATATATGGCAATTACAAGTTTAGAAATGAAGAAAGAAGCTACTATTTTAGATAAAGTACAAAAACTTTTAGGAGATACTTTAGATTCTTTAGGTGACATTGTTGTTTCTAATGAGGATAATTTATTAGAATTTAAGAAAATGATGTGGGAGAACGCAAATAGCTTTGATGAAGGTGAAATGCAGCAAGTAATGCATGCCACTGCTCAAGAATCCGATAAAGTAATGAGAAAGGAACAGTATTTTCGTAGACTTTTACAAATTAAAGATAAGCCTTATTTTGCAAGTATTGTATTCAAGGATGATGAAGGGGATATTTTTAATATATATATGTCTCTTACTTATTTAAAAGATGAAGACGGAAATAATATTTTATATGATTGGAGAAGCCCTATTTGTAGTTTGTTTTATGATTACGAGACAGGGCCTTGTTCTTATGTTGCCCCAGGGGGAGAGTATAAGGGTATTTTAAAGAGAAAACGTCAATATAAAATTGAAAATAAAAAACTTGTTGGTGTTTTTGATAATTCATTAAATATTAATGATGAAGTTTTACAAGAAGTTTTAGCGACGGAATCTAGTGATAAAATGAAGAATGTTGTTAATACTATTCAACAAGAACAGAATCAGGTTATTCGAAATTTAGAAGATAATAATTTAATTGTTCAGGGAATTGCTGGTTCTGGGAAAACTACTGTTGCATTACATCGGATTGCTTTTTTACTTTATCGCTTAAAGAATTTAAATAGTAAAAATATTTTGATTTTTTCTCCTAATAATATTTTTACTGAATATATATCAGATGTTTTACCGTCTTTAGGAGAAAGGAATACATTACAAACTACCTTTGCTGATTATTTGGAAAATTTTATTTCGGAATATGATGGAGTTGAAAGTTTTACTGATTTTGTTTCTCGTTATTATTCTTATCAAGAAATGTTTCCTGAATTAGTAGAATATAAACAGAGTGATAAGATTATTGATGATTTAGATGCTTTTTTAGATAATTATGTTGCAAATTCCCAATTTATTAAATCTTTTTATGAGGGAGAGAAAAATCTTATTGAAAAGGATGAAATTAATCATTTGCTTCATGATAAATATAGTCGATTACCATTATTTGAAAGAGTAGATGAAATAGCTGAAAAATTATGTTCAACTTATTATAAAGGTAAATTAACAAAGAAAAAAACTTATTTAAAACTTTTGTATCAGAATAGTAATTTTCAAAAGGATTATAAGAAAATTATGAGTGATTTTTTTAAAAGTGATTTTTGTCGAATGAGATTAGATGAAAAATATATTCAATCTTTTATGAATGTTGATATTCTTCATTATGAAGATGCTTTAATTTTTGCTTATATAAAGGGGATTTTAGAAGGCTTTTTATATGAAAATACAATAAGGCAAGTTGTTATTGATGAAGCACAGGATTATAATCGATTACAATATATTATTATTCAAAACATTTTTAAAAAAGCTGATTTTACAATATTAGGTGATATTAATCAAAATATTAATCCATATTATCATTACCAATCTTTAGAGGATTTATCTGATTTATTTCATGGGGATACTAGATATTTAGAACTTTTAAAAACGTATCGATCTTCTCCTGAAATTATTGATTATACAAATAAAATATTAAATTTGCATCATGTTAATGCAATTCGAAAGAATAACAATAAACCAGTGGTAATCAGAAAGGGAGTAAGTGATTTAAAAAAGCGTTTGGTTGAAGATATTTTATTTTTACAAAATGAGTATAAGAGTACGGCTCTTATTACAAAAGATTTAAGAGAAGCTGAGAATATTTATGAGCTTATTAAAGATGAAGTAAATATTTCTTTAGTGGATGCTAATACAAAGGGATTTTATAAAGAACTTGTTGTTATTCCTGCTTATGTTGCAAAAGGTTTAGAATTTGATAGTGTTATCATTTATAATGATCGGAAGAACTCTTATAAAAGAAATGAGAGAAATCTTTTATATGTTGCTTGTACTAGATGTCAGCATGAACTATTTATATATAATTGACTTTTAAGATGTTTTATGGTATAATATAGTCGTTTTAAGGGGGGAAAAGATTATGTATAGAAATTTTCTTTGGAAATTGTTAGAAGAGTTTGTAGCAGAAGTAAAAGAAGAAGGAACTTATGCTACTGAAGAGGAGTTAAAAACAGTTGTTTCAAAAATGGCAGATTTGATTTGTAATAATCCAGATGATACTCCAGAAGACTTTGTTGAAAAGATAATAGAAGATAATGTTAAGCAATTAGAAGATATAAGAAAACAATATTCAATTCCTGGATATACAGTTGGTGTTAATATCGGAAAGATTGATGTTAAAATGTATGGCGGAGATATTGATGCTTTAGGGCATTCAATGCCTGATAATGCTTTATTTGATATTGCATCAATGACAAAATTTTATACACAAGTAATTGCATATAATTTAATCAATGAAAAAGTTTTTTCTTTCAATGATAAAATAAAGGATTTAGATGACAGATTTAAAAATGTTTCTAATCTAACTGTTGGGGATGTATTGAGATTTAATGCTGAATTTAGAACGAAAGGCAGACTTTCTGAAAAAAGTACCATTGAAGAAGCTCTAGATACTTTATATTCTATGGAAGTAGTGTCTACAGAAAAATACAACTATAATGATATGGGCATGATGTTAATGAAGGAACTAATGGAAAAGGTTACTGGGGAAAAATTTGAAGAATTAGTAGATAAGTATATTATTAATAAATATGGTTTAAATGATACACATTTATATGTTCCAACTGAAAAGTTTTCAAGATTAACAGGTAGTGCTAATATAAGTGTGGGAAAGGTTAATGATCCTAGTGCATTATCTGTTGGTGGTTTTAGTGGTCATGCTGGTATTTTTGCATCAAGCGACGATTTAATAATGTTAGGAAAGTCCGTTTATAATGGGTTACTACCAAAGGGTATGGTAAGTGATGCTTATACTCCAGGAATTAAAGAAAATAGAGGAAGAATGGGAAATACCTATACTTCACACATAAAAGGTATAGATATGTCTTATGTTGATAGGTTAGCGCCAATAGAAGAATTTGCAATCCAAGGTTCTACAAGAGTACAAACAAATATAGGAAAAAACAGTGTAAGCACTATTTTGTTAAATCCAGCTTCTATGAGTATAGACCAGGCAAGAGAAGAAGAACAAAAAGTGAATTATGCAAGAGAATTGAGAGGACAAATTCCATTATCTTTAGTTAAACATTTTATATTTGACAGAGGTGGAAAAGCAGTTGAATATGATTTAGTAGATGCTAGACTGATGGCTCCTAGTGGAAAAACAGTTGAACCAATAACAACTTCAAATGCTGAATTAGCTTTGCAATTAAGATATTTAAATAAAGTAATTGAGGCTATGGACCCTAACTATTATGATAACATGGATTTGAAAGTAAAAGTAGATACAAAGGTAAGATAAATAATATAGTGTAAAAATATTTTTGTGATAAGATAAGTTTTATTAAGACTTTATTAAAGCAAAGAATTCATTTAGGATAACATCCCAAAAAAGTGGATGTTATTTTTATATGAAATAAATAAAAAAGTAGAGTTTTAAACTCTACTTAGTTTTACAAATATATAATTGTCATTTTTACTATCTTTTTTGAATTCATATTTTATTGTAATATCTTGCTCGTAAGAAGTTTCTATATACAATTTATTATTATCTTTATAGGCTTTTGTAACCTCTTGTTTTGTTGCGGCACAAGTTCCTCCACATTCACCACTATATTGTGCATATATTTTTTCAGATTCAATATAATGCATTGTAAAGCAACTTGTTTCTGCTGTTGATCCAAGACCGAAGTCTGTATCTGTATATTCAGAGTCACTACCAAAAAGTTCTATGTATTTTGCTTTTAAATCTTTTTGATTAATTGAACGAGTATTACTATTTAATTCGATTAATTGATAAAATCTGTCTTTATTATTGACATAGGCATCATTTATTTCAGGAATATTGTGCCATGTGTTTCCATCTCCACAATATAAATCATTTAATTTTCCTCCAACTCTCGAACAGGGAATATAGTTGGCTTCTATATCTAAATGTTCATAAGCTAGGCGTAATTTATATTTATTGTCAGTATTTAATTTTTCATAATTTGTTGATAGCCAACATCCTTGATTAATACGGAAGATATTAAATAAATTGATAACTGTTGAATCATTGATATCAAGGTCTTCTTTTTCTTTATTACTAGATGTATTTTTTTGTGTTTCTTTATTTGTTGCTGAATTTTTTTCAGAAAAAATCTTTTCTTTATTTAAAAAGATTAATCCTCCTAAAGTACAACATATTAGTAATAAAATAATAATTATTACAATCAAACCACCATTACTTTTTTTTTCTTTTTCTTTATTTTCCATTTTTTTCATCCTTTCTATTGATTTTATTTTACTATAAATATAAAAATGTAAATCAATAATTATAAAAAAAAGAAAAGTAATTGACATTTTTTTACTTTTCTTCAGGAATAATAAAGTAGAAAGTAGTACCTTTTCCTACTTTAGAATTTACTCCATACTTGTATTGGTGTTGCTCTAGGATATTTTTTACAATGTTTAGGCCAAGGCCTGTTCCGATTAAATTTCTTTTATGCTTCTTTTCATTTTTATAGTATTTTTCCCAAATATATGGTAATTCACTTTCTTTAATACCTTTTCCGGTATCTTTTATTTCTACTAGAATATTGTTTGTTGTTGTTACTTTTATTGTTACTAAATTGTCTTTTCCAGTATAGTTAATGGCGTTATTAATTAAA
Organism: uncultured Erysipelotrichaceae bacterium; assembly: GCA_902796215.1. Lineage (GTDB taxonomy): Bacteria > Bacillota_I > Bacilli_A > RF39 > UBA660 > UBA3789. Next base: position 8,799 of record CADBNY010000040.1, read on the forward strand.
TTGTAGATAACTTGTTCTAATTTCTTTTTATCAGCGTTTATGATTATTTCTTTTTCTTTATGAATAAAATTAAATTGATATTTTTCTGTTTCTTGTAATACTTTGTATTTTCTTATAATATTTTCTATTAAATTGATAAGATCAAATTCTGTTTTTGTTAAATCGTCTTTAATAGATTCCATCTTTGATAATTCTAGGATATCATTTACTAAAATTGTTAATCTATCTGTTTCTGATATAATTGTGTTCATATCTTCTATTTGTCTTTCTTTATTGTTTAAATGTAAATCTTTGGCTATTTCAGCATTAGCTTTAATCATAGTTAATGGGGTTTTTAAGTCATGTGAGATATTGGCCATTAAATCTCTTCTGAATTCTTCAATTTTACTTAATTCGTTTTTTGTGTAATTTAGTGTTTTTGATAGTTCTTCTATTTCTAATATTTTGCTATCTTCGTTAAATTCTACATTGAAGTTTCCAGTTGCTAATTTTTTGGCGCTTTGATTTATTTGTTTGATAGGATTAGAAATGTGCTCTGAAATAAAATAAGCTAGTGTAAAAGATAATATCAATATTAACATTGTAATAATAAGTAATTCTTTTGATAGGAGTAGAAGTGTCCCATCTACTGGTTCAATAGATGCGTTGATAAAAGCATAATTATTATCTTTTAGTTTTATTGCGTATACAACTGTTTCATTTTTAAATAATTGGTTTCTAATTGTATATATCTCTTTATTTTTATTTTTTTCAATGAAATCTACTTTGTATTGATATGTTGTTGAGATATCTTTTATACAACCTTTTCCAAAGTATGTAGAATCATATAGTGAATAATATTCATTATTATCTATTTCGATACAAACACTTTTGTCTAGAGCTAAATAGTTTAGAGTATCTTTGAAGCCATTTTGCATTTGTATTTTTTCTATTTTATTAGCAATTGACTTAATATCATTTATTTTTTGTTCTTTATAAAAAGCTTTAAACAATCCAAATTCTAGGATCCATAATAATCCAAGTATTACTATGGAAAAAAGAAGAAAATATTTTAGAAATACTTTATTTAAATTATTCTTCATATTCCACATATTTATATCCTATTCCTCTTACTGTTTGAATATTATCTCTGTAAATACCTAAATTGTTTCTTAGCATTTTGATGTGAGTATCTACTGTTCTATCATCTCCAAAATAGTCATATCCCCATACGCTTGATAATAATTGTTCTCTTGTGATAGCAATGTTTATATTATTTATTAAATAAACTAAAATATCAAATTCTTTTGGTGTTAAATTCACTTCTTTATTTTCTATTTTTACTGTGTGTGATGCAGTGTTTATAGTTAATGACTTATAGGTATAAATATCTATTTGTTTTGAAGTGCGATTTAGAATTGCTTTGATTCTTGCAAGTAATTCTTTTGGTGAGAATGGTTTTGTAATATAGTCATCAATTCCTAAATCAAATCCAGATAATTTATCGTATTCTTCTGATCTAGCGGATAAAATGATTGTTGGAACTTGTTTTGATTTTGGGCATTCTTTTAACATTGTAAACCCATCCATCTCTGGCATCATAATATCTAAAACCATTAAATCATAGTGATTTTTCATTAACTTTTCTAAGGCAATTTTACCACTTGATGCTTCATCTACTTCATAATGGCTATTTTCACAATATTCTCTAATAATTGAACGAATTCCTTCTTCATCATCTACAATTAGTATTTTCATGCTTTTCCCTCCAATTTCATATTATACAATATTTGTGTATTTTATATGAAATTATTTGATTATTTTGATAAATACATATTTATTTTTATTATTTGATAAAGAGTAGTTATTAGAATGTTTAGGGTAATTGATAGAATAAAAGACCATATTCCTATTTTTAAATATGGAGTGAGAAGAAGAGTTGTGATTCTTATTGTTG
>CADBNY010000041.1 GCA_902796215.1 uncultured Erysipelotrichaceae bacterium
GAAAAAGTAGCTAAGCTTGTTGTTGAAGATGGAGAAACAATTCATGTAGATTATAAAATAAAAGATTTAGGCGGAGTTAATATCTATTACTTCAAAACAGGTATTAAGCATGATAAAGAGCATTCTGATTACGAGTATATTAATGGCGAAGGTTCTTCTCAAATGGAAGATTTTCCTGCTGGAGAATATGACATTGTGATTGAAGGAGTAGAAAAAACTACTACTGGTACGATTGAAATAATTACAAAATAAACACTAGGTTCATTTAATTACTAGTGTTTTTTAAATAGTTTACAATTACTTCAATGTCACAATCTGAAACATAAGGAACTTGAATGTTAATGATATTATCACCCTCAAGCTTTATTAATGCTTCACCAGATATACTTAATAAATTAGCTCTTTTCATTTTTAGATATTTTGCTTGCTCTTCACTTGCTAAATCAAATGATAATATATAATTAAATTTATTTAGTGTTTCTTGATCAAAACTGTTTTTTAAATAAGAACTAGTTGCTAATATAAGATGAATTCCAAATTTGTATCCTTCAGATAATATTCTATTTATATAATCTTTTGTTTCCATATATTCAAAGACATCAGAGCTTTCATCAATTATTAATAATATTTGAGGTAGTTTTTCTTTTTCTTTTGAATTATAGTCACCAATATTTTTATTGTTACTATTAACAAAAAGTTCTCTTCTTTCTTCAATAGTATTTATCATTTTTTTTAATGCATTTACACTATCTTCTTTATTTGAAAAGACATTATTTTGTACATGAGGAACACCTCTATATACATTGAATTCTACATTTCTTGGATCAATAAATACTATTTGTAATTCTTCTGGGGTATTCTTTAGCAATAGACTTATTACAATATCATTTATAAATATACTTTTTCCACTTCCTGTTTCACCTGAAATAAACATTCCTGATTTTTCTAATAAATTAATATAATATTTTTCATTATTATTATCTATACCAACTGGAAAAAGTAATTTATCATTAAAATCTTTTTCATATATTAATTTACTTAAACTATAGTACTTTTCTTCTTTTCCTAGTTTCTCACTTCTTTTTTCTAATAGATTTTTATTCGGATAAATATAGTCCATTATTTCACCTCTTACTTATAAATATATTGTAACAAAGAAAAAGATAATCATCATGAAAAATATATATTTTTATTTAGAATTATGTTTAATATAGTAAAGTTTATTACATTAATGGAGCAATTAATCTTAGTAATGATTGTTTTATTGATTTTAAAGGTGATTTTTTTATATCTTTTTTTGTTAATTCAAAACTTTTATTAATTGTATCAATCATGTCTTCTTTTATTTCTTTTATGCACTCTACATTTTCCATGTACATTCCACATTCAAAGTTTAAATATAGGCTTCTATAATCTAAATTAATAGTACCAACATTTGCTTTTTTATCATCTGAGACAAATACTTTAGCATGAATAAAACCTGGTGTGTATTTATAAACTTTAACCCCTTCTTTAATTAAAAGTTCTGCATAACTTTCTGATAGTGAATACACAATCTTTTTGTCAGGAATTCCTGGAATAATTATTTTAACATCAACACCTCTTTTGGCTGCTAGTGATAAAGCATTCATCATATCTGTATCGATTATTAAATATGGAGTTGATATGTAGATATAATCATTTGCTTGATTAATGATATTTAAATATATATTTTGTCCTGCTATTTCTTCGTCTAATGGAGTTTCTCCATAAGGAGAAATATATCCTCTATTTTTTATTTCTTTTGTAAATTTATACTTGTATTTTTCAAAGTTTTCATTATCATTTTTAAAGGCATTCCACATTGTTAAAAACATTACTGTATAACTCCATACTGCATCTCCCAATACTTTTACAGCATTATCTTTCCAATGACCAATTTTTGAACCTATATTAATATATTCATCTGCAATATTTATACCACCTGAAAATGCTACTTTGCCATCTATTACCAATATTTTTCGGTGATCTCTATTATTTATAACAAATCCAGAAAGTGGATTCAATTCATTAAATACGATACATTCAATACCATATTTTTTTAATTTTTTAGGATATGATGTTTCAAGAGAATTTATACAACCTAAATCATCATATATGATTCTTACTTCTACACCATTTTTTACTTTTTCTTTTAATATTTCTAAAATATAGTTCCACATTTTTCCTGGCTTTATTATAAAATATTCTAAAAAAATAAACTTTTTTGCTTTTTTTAATTCTTTCAACATGTCTTCAAAAGCTAATTCTCCTACTTTATAGTATTTGATATCGTTGTTTGTTGTTATTGGATAATGGATATAATCTGTAATATAACGGATACCGCTATTGTTTTTTACTTTTTCTCTAATCTCTTGATCTTGTACCAAATATTGTTTGCTTTTTTTCTCACTATTAATAATTTTCTTTAATATTCTGCTTGTTTTTTTATTGTATCCTATAATTAAGTATAATAATGAACCTACTACTGGAAATAATAGTATTATGACTATCCATGGTAAGATATAAGAATAACTTTTACTATTTCTAATTAAACCTAAAACAATTAAAAAACCAATTATTTCATATAAAAAGTTGATTAAAACTATGTGATCTGCTAAATATAGATATGTAAATAAAAATAATAGTATTTGTAGGAGTAAGCCTATTATTACTATAAGCGTTCTTTTTATAGCCATATCAACACCTCTTTTATGGTGATATTTTATCATAAATTGTAATATCTAGTAAATTAATTTTCTTATTATTTCTATCTTATATATGATATTTATTTATTATTTTTTTATTAAAAATGATACAAGTTATTGAGGTTTTTTTATTCTGATATTATAATTTAGTCAGGTGGTTATTATGGATGAAATATTTGGATTAACTGAAGAGGAAGCTGTTAAATTAGAGGAAGAAGGAAAAAATAATTTTTTAGTTTTACCTCCTTCAAAATCAAAGAAACAAATTGTAAAAGAGAATACTCTTACTTATTTTAATTTTGTATTTTTATTTTTAGCTATTTTGTTGATACTAGTTGGTTCTTTTCGCGATTTGACTTTTCTTCCTGTTATTATTGCAAATGCCTTAATTGGTATTGTTCAAGAATTTAGAGCAAAAAAAGTTTTGGATGATTTACAAATGATGGATGTTCCTACTGCCAAAGTTGTAAGAGAAGGAAAAACTTATGAAATTCCTACTGAAAATCTAGTTTTAGGTGATATTGTTGTGTTTTCATCTGGTGATCAAATTTGTGCAGATGCAGTTGTTGTTAAAGGAAATGTTTCTGTTAACGAATCTTTGCTAACTGGTGAGTCTGATGAGATAAAGAAAGAAGTAGATGATGAATTATTATCTGGTAGTTTTATTATTTCTGGAAAATGTTATGCAAAACTTACAAAAGTTGGGGCTGATTCTTATATTTCAAAACTTACGTTACAAGCAAAAAGAGGAAAATACGATGAACAATCTGAAATTATTAAGTCTTTAAATAAAATTGTTATTTTTGCTGGTATTGTTATTATTCCAATTGGCTTTACTTTATTTTATCAATCATTTGTTATGAATGGTGAAACATTAAAAGCTAGTGTTCAGTCTATGGTAGCTTCTGTTTTAGGGATGATACCTGAGGGATTATTCTTATTATCTAGTGTTGCTTTAGCACTTAGTGCAATGAGGCTTGCAAAAAAGAAAGTTTTATTACATGATATGAAATCTATTGAGACTCTTGCTAGAGTAGATGTTTTATGTGTTGATAAAACTGGAACTATTACTGATAATGATATGGAAGTCCTTAATTTTGAGGTTTTAAAAAATAGAGATAAAGATAAAATTTCTGATTTAATTGCTGATTTTGTTAAAGCTCAAGAAAACGATAATATTACAATGAATGCTTTGAAGAAATTCTTTCATAAAAAAAAGACTCGTCAGGCGTCTAGTGTTATTGGTTTTTCTTCTAAATATAAATATAGTGCCGTAAATTTTGAGAATGAACATTTTGTTTTAGGGGCTCCTGATATTTTATTGAAGGATGTTTATTCAGAATATAAAGAACAAATAGAAAACCATAGCAAGAAAGGATATCGTGTACTTGCTTTTTGTTCTTATTCAAAGGAAATTACTGGTGATAAATTAGATGGTAAAATAACCCCTTTAGCTTTGATTTTTCTTTCTAACCCTATTCGTGCAACTGCGAAGCAAACATTTCAGTATTTTTACGAGCAAGATGTTGAAATTAAAGTTATTTCTGGAGATAATCCAATTACTGTTAGTGAAATTGCAAAGGAAGCTGGAGTTTTTAATGCTGAAAAATATATTGATGCTACTACCTTAATTACAGATAAAGAAATTGAAGATGCGCTTATTCATTATACTGTTTTTGGGAGAGTTACTCCTGAACAAAAAAGAGTCTTTGTAAAAACACTTAAGAAGTTAGGTCATACTGTTGCTATGACAGGCGATGGAGTTAATGATATTTTAGCTTTAAAAGATGCAGATTGTTCTGTTGCTATGGCGAGCGGTAGTCAAGCGGCTTGTGAAGCAGCTCAAGTTGTATTATTAGAATCTGACTTTTCAAAAATGCCTGAAGTTGTGTTAGAAGGAAGAAGAGTTGTTAATAATTTGGAAAGATCGGGAAGTTTGTTTTTAGTTAAAAATATTTTTTCATTATTGACTTCCATTTTAGTTATTTATTTTGGAATTAAATATCCTTTAGCTCCAGCACAAATTTCTTTAGTTAGTATGTTTACCATTGGAATCCCTGCATTTCTTTTATCGCAGATTCCAAATAACGATTTAATTCATGGGCGTTTTATTACTAATATTATTCGTAAAGCTATTCCTGGAGGAGTTACAGATACTATTATGGTGTGTAGTATGACTGCTTTTGGATTAATTTTTGGAATTGGAGCAGCTGATATTTCTACTTCCTCTACTATTTTACTTTCTATTATTGGTTTGATGGTATTATTTAGTATTAGTAAACCAATGAATTTGTACAAATGGTGTATTTTCCTTGGTTGTACTGTTGGTCTGCTTTTTTCTATTGTTTATTTTAAAGATTTTTTTGCTATTTCATCAAAAATGTCTTTTAAAGGAATATTATTGTGTATTAATTTTTCTATTATGACAGAGGCCATTTTTAGGTATATTTCTGGTATGTTTAATTTTTTTGAAAAACTATATAAAAAGATAAAAAAGAAATTAAAGGAAACATAAACAATATTATCTTTGAATAAAAAAATCGTAATACTTTTTTCATTACGATTTTTTTCTTTTTTTATTTATTGATTCTTCTTTTTTTATGTTTTTTTTCTTTTTAAAGAAGTGAAACATTTTACGATAATGTTCATATTTTTTTGGTTCATATATTTTTTTTGCAAATATCATTCTTAAAATACCTTTAATCATATAAAAAGCAGTAAATATAATAAATGCTGAGAAAACAATTTTACTATTTATTAAAATGCTTGTTGTCACTTCTATCAATGAATATATAATTGCTATAAATTTCATTTTCTTTGTTAATATCATAAACAAAAACAATTCAATTGAAACATATACAAAACATGAAATCCAGCCCAAAAAAAATATTATAAAGTGCACTGTAGAGGGAATTTTAAATGGTAATTCTTTTACTGCTAGGAAACCTCCTATACAAACTAAAAATAGAAAGAATGATACAATCCCATTAAATCCTAGGTATAAATTTGCCTTTTTATTCATTTACATCACCTACTAATTGGCTTTTTATTATAAAATATAATCATTTAAAAGTAAAGGTTTTCCTTTTTTGATTAATGATTATCTTTCTTTATGTTTTGGTTATTTTATGTTACAATTTCTTTATGAAAAGATATGTAGAATTATTATTAAATTGGTTTTATGAAAATAAGAGAGACCTTCCTTGGAGAAAAGCTACTAATCCATATCATGTTTGGATAAGTGAAGTCATGCTTCAGCAAACACGCATTGATAAAGTTATTAGTTACTATGAAAAATTTATTGAAAAGATTCCTGATATTAAAAGTTTAAGTGAAATATCTGATGATAAATTATTAAAATTATGGGAAGGACTTGGATATTATTCCAGGGCTAGGAATCTCAAAAAAGCTGCTATCAAAATTATGAATGATTTTCATGGAGAATTTCCAAATAATTATGCAGATATTCTTTCTTTACCTGGAGTTGGAGAATATACTGCTGGGGCAATTGCTTCTGTTTGTTTTCAGCTCCCTGAAGTGGCTATAGATGGAAATACTATGAGAGTTTATTGTCGACTTTGTGATTTGGATTTAGATATCTCAAATTTGCAAGTAAAAAAAGCAATAGCTAATAAAATAAGAAACATTCTTCCAGAAAATCCAGGAGATTTTAATCAGGCTATTATGGAATTAGGGGAGACAATTTGTCTTCCAAATGGTCATCCTAAATGTTTAGAATGCCCTTTCTGTTATTCTTGTAGTGCTCATTTAAATCAAAGAGAAACTCTAATTCCTCGAAAAATTATTAGTAGTCAAAAACTTGAAGAAGAATATACTCTATTTTTAATAAAATATAAAAATAAATATGCTTTACATAAGAGAAAGACGGACTTATTAAAAAACATGTGGGAATTTCCAAATGAACCTGGTTTTCTTACTTATGACGAGATAAAAGAAAAGTTTAAGAATTCTACCTTTATTAAAATAGGTATTACTAATACACATCTTTTTAGTCATAAAAAATGGTTTATGAACAGCTATTTTATTGAAGTTCAGGATCAGATGAATGAATATGTTTGGGCTACAATTGAAGAAATTGAATCTAATTATGCTATTCCTACTGCATTTATGCCTTTTCTTGCTTATATTAAAACAAAATAATTATTGCCTATTTTTCATATTGTTCTGAATTATTATATATTTTCTTTTTGGAACCATTTGATTGATCTACATATTCTGTATTTTCACTTACATTACTCTCTACATTCCAACAAGCACTTATTTCAAAATCTTCTCCTAATATATTCATTAAAACACTTACTATTAATGGAATAAAAAAGATAATTACTGTTGCAAGGACAGAATTTAATATTTTTTTTGGTAATTTTTTATCTTCAGGATTTGCTACTAATTTTGTAATATTCATGATTAGTGAAACAATTAATAAAATTGGTGCAATGATTTCTACTAATAAAAATACTTTTTTCATAATGCTTAAAGTTGACCATAAAGCTGGAGATGAGCAATCTACTAAAATGTTTATCATTTTTACCTCCTATTAATTTTTGAATTTACAGTTTTATTCTATCATGGATATTTTTAGATGTAAATTATTGTTAGTAAAATCTTAAAGTCTTTTTTTGACAAATAATGTAAAATGTGTTTTTTTTGTAAAATATAAAGCATCCTTATGGATGCTTTACATTTTACTTTACTTTTTTTACATTCTTTATTTGTTTAAATATTTATACAAAGTTGCGGCTAAAGCTCCACCTGCAAGCGGTGCTAATATAAATACCCAAACTTGTTTAAGTGCCTCTCCTCCTAGGAATATAGCAGGCGCTAGACTCCTTGCTGGGTTTACAGAAGTTCCAGTTAAAGGGATTCCAATTAAGTGTACAAATACTAAAGTTAATCCAATTACAATACCAGCAACGCTTGCATAGTTTTTATTGCTTGTTACTCCTAAAATTGTGTAAATGAATACACAAGTTAGAACTATTTCTGTTATAATTGCACTAACTAGGCTAATATTACTTGCTGACATTGTACCATAGTAATTTGCACCTAAAGACACTGTTCCAAAATCAGTACCAGATAAAATAAGAAATAAGATAGATGTTCCTGCAAGAGCACCTAAAACTTGTGCTACTACATAATTCCCAAAGTCTTTCTTATCTAGTTTACCTGTTAATACCATTGCAAGTGAAACAGCTGGATTTACATGACAACCAGAGATATCTCCAATTACATATGCTTCAGCTATGATTGCTAAACCAAAAGCTAAAGATGTTGCTACAAGATTTCCTCCAGATAATACTGCAATTCCTGTTCCAAATAGTACTAAAACAAGAGTTCCAATAAATTCTGCAATATACTTTTTCATTCATATTCTCCTTTCTATCTTAATTTTAATTCTTCAAAATTTTATTGTCAATTTAAATAAAGAAAAGATTTTATTTTTTTTATTTTCTTTGATTTTGAAATCACTTTTATTGTATTATAGATGTGTATTTTATAATACTTGTTTGGGGTGATATTTATTATTTTGAGTGTTTCTTTTAGGACAGATATTGTAGCTTTTTATACACCTTGGTTTATAAAGAGATTTCATGAGGGGTTTGTTGATGTACGAAATCCTTTTAATCCTAAATTAATTAGTAGAATTTCTTTTAATAATGTGGATGCTATTTTGTTTTGTACTAAAAATCCTCACCCTATTATTCCTTATTTAAAAGAAATTGATAAACCTATTTTGTTTCATGTTACTTTAACTGGATATAAAAATGATATTGAAGTTCATGTTCAAAATAAAAAGCAGATTATAGAAGATATTAAGAAAATTTCTAAAGTTCTTGGAAAAAATCGAGTTGTTGTTCGTTATGATCCCATTTTTTTATCTAAAAAATATTCTGTTGATTATCATATTCGATCTTTTAAAAGAATTTGTGAAGAATTAGATGGTTTTGTTTCTAGAATTATTATTTCTTTCTTAGATGATTATAAGAATGTTTCGAAAAATAAAAGATTTTTAAATTGTTTTGAGTTTTCTTTAGAAGATTATAAAAAAATAGGTATCGCTTTTAGTCATATTGCTCATCTTCATCATATAA
>CADBNY010000042.1 GCA_902796215.1 uncultured Erysipelotrichaceae bacterium
AGATGCAAAATTAGATTCAGTAGAAATAGAAACACCATTAGAAAAAATAAAAACAAAAAAATTAAACGAAGATAAGTATGCATTTATACCAATACTAAGAGCTGGTATGGGAATGTTAGACGGATTAATCAGAGTAGTACCAAACGCTAAAATAGGACATATTGGTATGTATCGAAATGAAGAAACATTTGAACCAGTAAATTACTTTTTTAAAGTACCAAAAGGAATAGAGAAAAGAGAAGTATTCCTATTAGATCCAATGCTAGCAACAGGAGGAAGTGCTTGTGATGCAATTGAGCTATTAAAAGAAAAAGGTGTAAAAACTATTAATTTTCTTTGCTTAATTGCAGCCCCAGAAGGTATAGAAAAAGTAGAAAAAGAACACCCTGATGTAAAAATATATTGTGCTCATATAGACAAAAAACTAAATGATAATAAATATATCTGTCCAGGTTTAGGAGACGCTGGAGACAGAATATTTGGAACAAAGTAAAATGTACAAAACTGCATTTTACTTTTTTCAATGTTAATTAGAAATAAAATTATCATTTAATGGTATAATAATAAAAAGGAGTTATTATATGAAGAAAAATATGTTAATAATAGGAATAACTATTTTCTTAGGAATATTTTTTTTGTTAGGCTATAAATCTTACAAGTACTATCAAATGAAAACAGAAAAAAAGATAGTAAAGTTAAAAGTGGAAGAAGTAGAAGTTTTTACAGACATTACCCTAAAAGATTTAATAAAAAATATAAATGGAAAACTAATAGAGAATAAAAAAATCGATACTACAAAAATAGGTAAAAAATCAATTGATTTTGAATATATAACAAATAATAATATAAAAGTTCCTTATACAATAAATATTACTATTGTAGACAAAACTCCTCCAATCATTTATCAACCCTCTAAATATACTGTAACAGTAGGAACAAAAAAAGAAGATTTAGAAAAAACTTTCTTTTGTGGAGATAATTATGATGATAATCCAAGATGTGAATTAAAAGGAGATTTTGATTTAAATGCACCAGGAGAATATGATGCAGTATTTACAGGAACAGATTCCTCAAATAATAAAGCAGAACATAGTTTTATTTTAAGAGTACAAAATCCGCCAAAGAAAAGTAATATTTCCAATGATTCTAGTGATAAGAAAAAAATAATTGAATTTTCAGAAATTGTAAAAAAATACAAAAATGAAAACACTAAAATAGGAATAGATATTTCTCACTGGCAAGGAGACATTGATTTTAAAAAAGTAAAAGAATCTGGAGTAGAATTTGTATACATTCGAGTAGGAAGAGGAGACGGAATAGGAAAAGATTTTGTTTTAGATGATAAATTTGATCAAAATATAAAAGGATTTAATCAAGCAGAAATTCCAGTAGGAGTTTACTTCTATTCAAATGCAAACAGTAATAAAATGGCAGAAAAAGAAGCTAAGTGGCTTCTTTCAAAAATAAAGAACTACAAAGTAGATTTAGAAGTAGTATATGATTGGGAAAATTGGGATGAATATCAAGAATTCAATTTAAGTTTTTATAACTTAACGGAAACTTATAAAGCATTCCAAAAAATAGTAGAAAAAAAAGGATATAAATCCATGCTATATTCCTCAAAAAACTATTTAGAAAATATTTGGTATCCAGTAAAATCTAATATTTGGTTAGCTCATTACACAGAACAAACCAACTATGAAGGAAAATATAAAGTTTGGCAAATTTGTAATAATGGTAAAGTAGAGGGAATAAATGATAACGAAGTAGATATTGATATACTATATAAATAATATTATAAATATTTTAATATCTTAATAACAGAATGATTACTTTTAGTTTGTCTCAGAATACCAATATATTTAAATTTACCAATTCCTTTAATACTAAAAGTATCATTCTCTTTTAATTTATAAGAGCTGTTCTTTAAGAAATCATAATTTAAAATGATTTCTTTTTTCTTAATCATATCAGAAAAATTATTTCTAGAAATATTACAAATTCTAGATATAACAGTATCAATACGAACACTAGATACAATTATTTCTAAAGAATCATAAAGTCGTTCATAATCTTTTAAAGTATCGATAGATATCTCTTCTAAGACAACACTTGAATTTTTAACTCTACAAAAATTAGCTTCAAAATAATTACGAACAATTGGTAAGATATAAATATAATATTTATTATTGATAATTAAAATATCCCCAAATAATTCAGGTGCAATATTTAAAGAATACATAGTACCTAAAATATCTTGATGACGAAGACAAATCTTTGTTTTAATTTCATACAAAAGAACTTCTGGAATGTTTTTAGTATATAAAAGAACCTTTTCACTATCTTTATATGGATAATAAATAGAATAATTTATTCCAGATACTTTTCTCTTTATTTCTAATACTTCTTTAGGATTAAGAAAAAAAGTATGTTGATTGTTGAAAATTCTTGTTACATTTTTTTGTATGAAATACATAAACATCCCTCTTTAAAATTATAACACTAAAAAAAATAAGCCAAAGAAAAAAATAGTCTTAGACTATTTACAAAAATTTTTTTAATCGATCTAAATACTTCTCTTGCATAGTAATATATTCTGTACAAATTTTATGAACTTTTTTATCCATTGTTTTATGATTAAGTATTTTTTTTCCTTCAATAATTCCCATATTCGTTCCTCGAATTAATAAATCCGCTAAATTAGAAACACTAGTATTTATCATAGTATCTTTTTGTATTCCATACCATGTCATTAATTTTTCCATAGCATTTGTCTTATGAATATCTTTTGTAGTATAGTCACGGTACAATTCATTAATTCTTCCCGCTAAGTTTTCATATTCACACTTTTGTTTTTCTAGCAGCTTTTTAAAATTATCTTCCTTTATTTTAGGAAAAATAAAATCTAAAGCATCAACCCCCATACAAGCTCCTTTATGTAATTCATCTAATATATCAATATTGTTGTCCATATAATCTCCTCCATATATAGTATGGAAAAAGAAAAAATAATTATACAAAAAGATAAGAGAAGATTATATTGACAAACAGAAAGAATTAAATTTATCATTAAAGAGAAGGTGAAAATATGGAAAAAGGTTATTCAGATAGTACTCATTTAATTATAAAATGTCTACAGGAGGAAACAAAACAAGAAATAGAGAAATTATTGAAGAGCAATATAAAACCAATAGACAAAAAAGATTTTACCGAAGAAATCGAACAATTTGAAAACAGTGTCTCTTTGGATGACTTACAGATTATGAAATCATATACAGGATTTGACTTTAAATGGATTAATGCAATTTTACGTAATAATTGGAATTATGAAGAACATGGTTTAAAGACAGAAGAAAAAGTAAGAAAATGGCAAACAATTGGTGAAAAGATAAGCTCTTTAATAGATATGTTTCCATCAACACAAGAATCGTTTATGACATATCGAGGAACAACAATCCGTGAATTTTATCAATATGGAATACATACATTAGAGGAATTAAATGCTTTAAAAGGAAAATATTTATATGAAAAAGCATTCACTTCCACTTCGCTAGAAGAAGATAATAGCTATTTTGGGAAAGAAATAAGAGGAGAAATTCCAAATATCGAAGTAAAATATATTATTCCCTCAAATTCACAAGATGGAATTCCATTATTATCATCGGATTTAAACTATTACTTACCAAGAAAAGAATATGTTCTCAACAAAGACGCCTTATCCAAAGTTTTAGATGTAGAAGTAGAAGAGAATACTGCCACCATCTCAGTACTACTAATTCCAAAAAGAATATGGAATAAACCATTCCTAACAGAAAAAGAAGATTTAAATGCAAAAACCCGATAATCAATTGACAGAATAAGAAAATATATTTACAAAAAATCAAGAAAAGGTATATGATTATCATAAGAAAAACAATAGAAAATTAAGAATAAAAAAAAACCAAAAATGAACAAATAAAAATAGTTTAAAAATAGAAGAACTAGGATATCAATCATTAGGAGTAGAACTAATTCACTTACACGAAACAAATAAGTTGTATAAAAATGATTTAAATGATATAATAAAGCGACTAGAAGGGAGTCAAGATACATATGAAAAAAGTTGTAATTGGTATGAGTGGAGGAGTAGATAGTAGTGTTGCTGCTATAATACTGCAAAAACAGGGATACGAAGTAATTGGACTATTTATGCGTAACTGGGATTCTTTAGCCGATGGAGAATTAAATGGACCAACAACACAATCAGGTATATGCCCTCAAGAAGAAGATTACAATGATGCTAAAGCTGTTTGTGACAAATTAGGAATTCCCCTTCATAGAAAAGACTTTGTAAAAGAATATTGGGATTATGTATTTACATACTTTTTAGATGAATTAAAAAAAGGAAGAACTCCAAATCCAGATATTATGTGTAATAAA
>CADBNY010000043.1 GCA_902796215.1 uncultured Erysipelotrichaceae bacterium
AAAATAAACAACTGTATCTATTTGCATTGTAACATTATCTTTTGTAATAACTGGTTGTGGAGCAAAATCTTTAACAATTTCTTTTAAACTTACATTATTAGCAACCCTCTCAATAAAAGGAATAACATAATGAAGTCCAGTTTGCATAGTTCTATGATAAGCTCCTAATCTTTCAATAACATAAGCCCTTGATTGTGGAATAATTTTTATTCCTAATGCAGCAATCACTACAAGAATAATCAAAACTATTAGTCCAAATCCCATTTTTACTTTTCCTCCTTTTGAACAATGAGTTTAACACCATCAATGGAAAGTACTTTTACTCTTTCTCCTATATTAATATGTGATTGACTAGACGCCGTCCAAGTACTACCTAAAATCTTTACTTCGCCATATTTATCTTGGTCAATACTCTTTGTGACTTCACCAATTTTACCAATAACACGATCTAAATTAGTAGGTGTTATATCAAAAGATTTAAATCTCTTTAATAATGGTTTCATAACAAGTAAAGTCATAACACTTGTAATTAAAAATACTAGCAACTGTATAAAAATAGAATCTGTAAAAAAACTACAAATAATAGCAGCAACAGCACCAAAAGCAAACCAAACAGTAACTAGATTTACAGTTAATAATTCTATAACAAGTAATACTGCAAAAAGAACAAACCATTCGACTGTCATAAACTCACCTCTACTTAAATTATATGTTAAATAATTACTTTTTTCAATAAAAATAAACCTTATTTCTTGTTAATATGAAAAATATAGTTTATAATGATTCTAAGATAAGGAGTTGGCTTAATGAGCAAAAATAAGTTTACCGCAAAAGAAAAACGTATTCTTTCTATAACATTGGGAATTTGGGGTACTTTTCTAGTAATTAGCGGATTAATTATGAACACGCAAATGAAACCAATTATTCAAACCAACTATAGATTAAAAATAGAACGAAAAAAAGTTGAGTTAGCACAAGGAAAAACAAATGAAATTAAACTAAAAGATATAGAAATAGAAATAAACACACCAATTAGCGTAAACATAAAAGATTATTTAGAAGATTCCAGCATAATTACTGAAGAAACAATAAAAAAATTAAAATTGGACACCTCAAGAGTAAATATTAATGAAGCAAATACTTATCAATATACAATAACTTATGGTAAGGAAAAATATATCGGAAATATAAAAGTAAAGCAAAAAGAATTACCAAATATAACCATAACATTAAAAGAAATTAATCTAACAATAGGGGAATCTCTTTCAAGTAACCCCAGAGCATTTATTCAAGAAGATATTACAGATGAAGTATTTAACAATTTAACTCTCGATTTATCAAAAGTAAAGCAAAATGTTGCTGGTACATATGAATATTATATTACATATAAAGGAATATCATATCAACAAAAAATAATTGTAAAAGAACCAGGTCCAACAATTATTACTCCAAAGGATAACGAGGAGCTAAATTGTCCAAAAGATTCAACAAAAGAAAATGAAACATGCATCTGCCAAAATGGACAATATGATAAAGAAAAAAATGAATGCAAATTAGAAAATTCTTAAAATATCCAGAAATGGATATTTTTTTGAAATCTTTTAAACTTTCTTTTTCAAAACACTTTTCTTTATAAAAATTTTTTTTCCTTAAGAGAAAAAGAAATTTTATAAAAACAAAAGAAAAGAAAAATAAAAAAGTTCAATTTGTCAAACAAAATATTATTTGCTAAGATGAATCCCGTTAAGAAAAAAGGAGGGATTTTTATCAAAAAAATAAATATTTTCTTAATAATATTTTTTGTCTTTTTTATAAGTTTAAGCGTAAAAGCAAAAAACACCAGTTTTTATGAAGCAGAATACATTAACGGAATTTATATGAATAAATACAATATTTCCGAAAAAATAATCTATTATCAAACAGCAAGATTTTTCAGAAATAGTGAAACAAATGAATTTGCTTATTGCTTAGAACCATTTCGTTTTTTTAAAGAACAGAGTTCATATGAATCAATAACTCCAAACAATTTATCGCAAGAACAAATAAATCTTATTACTAAGATTGCTCATTTTGGATATGGTTATAAGGATCACAGTGATACAAAATGGTATGCCATTACTCAATTAATGATATGGCAAGTCGCAGAACCATCAGGAGATTATTATTTTACAGATACACTGAAAGGAAATCGCATAACAGCTTATCAAAATGAAATGAATGAAATAAATAACCTAATAAATAATTACTCTACTCTACCAAGCTTTTCTAATAAAACTTATGATTTAGTAGAAGATAAAACACTGACATTAAGAGATGAAAAAAATGTTCTAAATTCATATATAAGTGATAATCTAAAAATTGAAAATAATGAAGTAAAATTAGAAAATTTAAAGGAAGGAACTTATGAATATAAACTAATAAGAACAGATGATTTTTATAATAAACCACTTTTATTTTACCAATCTGCTAATAGTCAAAATTTAGTACAAACAGGAGATATTGAAAATATAGAAACTAAAATCACAGTAAACGTCAAAAAAACACGCTTAGAAATAACAAAAATAGATAAAGACACACAATCAGTAATAGCAAGTGGAAAAGCAAATCTAGATGGGGCTATCTATGAATTATTTGATGAAAATAATAAAAAGATAAAAGATTTGACAATTAAAAACAATCAAAGCATTGTAGAAAATTTAGAATATGGAAACTATTATCTAATAGAAAAAACTCCAGGTACAGGATATAAATTAGATTCAAAAAAATATGATTTTTCAATAACAAAAGAAAAAACTAAAGTAGACCTAATCTTAGAAAATGAAGTAATTAAGAAAAAAATAATTGTAGAAAAAAAATATGGGGAAGAAAATAATTTAAGCAATGAAAATAATATCACTTTTCTTATCTTTAATGAAAAAGAAGAATTAATAGATACAATAACAACAAATGAACTAGGTCTAGCAGAAATAATATTACCGTATGGTGAATATAAAATAGTACAACAAAATACAACAGAAGGATATCAAAAAATTGATCCTATAACAATTCAAGTAAAAGATGAAATAGAAGAAAAAATAGAATGTAAAGACTTAAAAATACCTGTTCCAAACACACATACTGAGAAAGAAAAACAAATTTGGATAATTCTAATTCAAATTTTACTAACAATAATATGATTAAAAAGACATTATATATTTTTACTATATTATTTTTCTTATTCTTATTTTCAATTACAACCATAAAAATAAGTAAAGAACCTACAATGATGAATACTATGACCGTTCAAAAAGAAGAAATTGGAAAAATTATAATAAAAAAAATTAACTTAGAAAAAAATTTATATGAAATAAACAGTCCACAAAATACTGTTGAAAAAAATGTTACAATTTTAAAGGAATCAACTCCACCAATAGAAAAAGAAAGTATTATGATTTTAGCAGCACATTCTGGGACAGGAGATATTGCTTATTTTAATTCATTAGACAAATTAGAATTAGATGACTCAATCACCCTTATTTATAAAAACAAGAAATACACATACGCTGTAAAAAACATTTGGGAAGAGCCAAAAACTGGATACATAAATTTTAATAAAGAAAAAGGCAAGCAATTAATATTAACAACATGTAGTCCAACAAACAGAAAAAAACAATTAGTCATTAATTGCATAGAAAAAGCCACGTAACAAACGTGGCTTTATAATCTTATTCTAAAATTGCTCTAATTTCTGATTCCCCCTCTATATAATTGATAACTTTACCAGCTTGAATTTTAATTAGAGTTGGACCATTAATAGACAAATCCTCAACAGTATTTGGATTCTTATTAGACTCCTCTGTAGTAGAATGACTTTTATTAAGTCCATCATTCATATCAACATAATAAATAGAAAGTCCGTCATCTTTTGCTCTATAATTAGAAATCAATTCATTATAAATAGAGGAAATATCTTCATCACTAGAATCATAATAAATAACATAATATTCTTCATTTTCCATGGAAAAACTTCTTCCTAACAAAATTTTATCATAAGAAATCGTTTTTTCTTCACTTTGAGTAATATTTTTGTTATCATCAGTTTTAGAATCTTTATTAACAATATAAACTGTTAACAAATAGAAAGTAAAAAAAGAAATAAGAACAGATATAATAGTAATTACTTTCCCTTTTACTCCCAATTTTAAACTACTATTAGTATAAGAATTGGCATCCATTTTTTGTTTCATTTTCTTTCCCATTTAACTCACCCAAAAAAATTATAACACAAATAAGACAAAGAAATCTATTATTTCATCGAAACTATGCCAGTTATTGATTGAGCAACTTCAATCATCTCATCTTTAGACATAACATCACTAATTATATTAAATTCTATTCCATCACTAGACCACGAAAGAGAATTATTAGTCATAACACCCAAAGTATCCATTAACTGATATGGCTCTCCAGAAGTTGGAATAACAGTAAATTCTTGAAATACATCTGCTGTTTCTTCAACTAACACAAAAGACTTTTCTCCATCATAATTCATAATAACACGCTGTCCATCATCTTTTTTTATCTTCTCTTCTCCTACTAATTTAGTACCTTCTGGAACAAATAATGGATAAATAACATCTTCCAATTTAGATTTTTTCTTCACTTCTTCTGAAGTATTTATATCAATAATCTTATCAATTTTAAACTCATCCCTTGATATTTTATTAGAAAACTTTATTTTATCAAATGTCATTACCATAATTTCAGCACCATTTTTATTATAAACGATAGCCTTTTTAGGATATACCTTCTTATTAAAAACAATTTTTTGATTTACTAATTTAGAATTATTTGGATATTGTACTTTAGTTTGAAAAATATACTGATTTTCGTTTTTTTCAAAAGTAAGAGACTTATCTTTTTTCAAATCATTAAGAAGAGCATCTAATAAATAAATTTGAGAATTTTGATATGGCCAATCACTTTGAAAACGAAAACTCTTATTTAAAGAAGGAGTAAGGACATAAACTCCATCAGTATTTTTTAAAATAACCTGTGTATGTTGATTAGCAACATTAGTAAAAATCACCTTATAAAAATCATCTTTTTTATAATAAACTTCTACATTGTAATTATATATTTCATCATTATTGTTAATTGACAAATCTCCCTTTAAAAAATAACCGGAACTATTTTCCAATTTTTTAGAAAAAGCATGAACAACTTCTTTCTCAGTATGCTTAGAACAACCAACTAAAAGAATACAACAAACAATTAATAATAAAGCTTTTTTTTTCACATTCATCCCTCTATTCTAATAAAATTTATGATAAAAATATAAATTTATGCAAAAAAAAGATATAGAAAATCTATATCCTTATTACTTCTCAGAAATACGAACCCTTATTTTCTTTGTCTTCGATGTATAAGATAGCTTCAAATCTGATCCCGTAACTTTTACTTCTACTTCATGCTCACCAACACCATAATTCTTAAGATCAATATACGCTGTAATATCAGAAGCTGTAATATTATTAATAGCCTCTTCACTACCTTTAACAACAACAGTAACCTGACGATCTGATTCCGACAATGCTTGAACCTTCAAATTACTATCCAGATTTTCAGAACTTACTGAAATATTATCAAATTCCTTACTAGAAGAATTATCAATAATAACTTTAACAGTCATAGTCTTAGAACTTAATTCTGTAATACCTTTAGGCTTCTTCAATGTTACATTGAAATCTTTATCTTTTTCCAAGTCTTTAACATCAATTTCTACTTCTAATTGTTGAATCTCATCGATAGCTTCCTGAGAACCATAAACTGTAACCTTAGAAAGACTAGTTTCCATTGATTTAATAGATTTTCCGAATGCTAAAGATCCTTTTGGAACAACTCGAACTGGAACCTCCTTACTTGGTGATGTAATAGTTACTGTTGCCGTAACTGTCTTCGGAACAATTTCCACATCTAATATTTTTCCATCATTATCATAAGCAACAAGTGGTATATCTTTTACAGTAATATCACCAGCACTTGGATTTGGAATGTTTTGAACATCTAAAAGTGCTTTTACTGAAGCAACTTGATTAATTTTATACTGAGCACCTTTAATAATAACATCTGTACGATCAATTTCAACATTACTAATATATAATTTACTATCTAAGCTCTCTTGATGCAATATATCATAAGTTAAAGATCTATTTTCACTTATTTTCTCATAAATTGTTACTGTTACCTGTGAAGGATCCAATTTATAATCTAAAGACTTCAATTGTTGAGTATACTTTAAAGTAACTTTATGATTTCCAGGTTTTAAACCGGTTAAATCAACACTTACACCTTTTGAAGGTGATTGTTTAGCCAAGAAAATATGCCTTCTCTGACCAATTAATGTAATATCAACTGTTTTTGGCAATCCTTCAACAACATATAGCTCTTCATTGTAAACAGCTGTTACTGGACGGTCATACAAAATTTCAGCATATTGGTCAATCATAACATTAGATTCACGATCAATTACAATAAAAGTTAAGAAAGCTAAAATCAAACTGAACATTAACAAGGTTGACTTCTTACCAGAAACTTTATCAAAAGATTTTATTAATGATTTTGTTATTTCCATCAACTTTAATATTAATCTCGTAAGGGGAGTAATCAGCAAACGATCAAAGAATAGCCCCATACGTTTAAAAACACCCATTACAATTTTACCTATTCTCTTCATATATCTCTTCCTCGTCTATCTCTTCTTCATAATCAATATCATTTTTAGGCTTTAATTCATCAATTAATAACATTCTTACATCATCTAAAGTTAAGTTATATAATAATTCACCCTTTAATGCAATGGAAACACGTCCTGTTTCTTCTGAAACAACAATACAAATAGCATCAGTTTCTTCTGCTAATCCTAAAGCAGCTCTATGTCGCGTTCCTAAGCGTCTATTAATTTTTGAACTATTACTTGTAGGAAAAACAGCACCTGCACAAGTAACACGATCACCTTGAATAATAACTCCTCCATCATGTAAAGGATTACCCTCATAAAAAATAGCAATCAACAAATCACTAGATAAATCTGCATAAAGTTTCTTTGCTTTATCAATATAATTACCTAAACTACTATCTCTCTCAATAACAATTAGAGCTCCTATTCTTTCCTTTCTTAAATAGTCTATTGCACTAATCATTTCATACACCATACGTTCTCTCTCATCAACAGTAAGGACTTTATGTCTCCCTAACAATTGACTTCTACCCAATTGCTCCAATATAGTACGAATCTCCGGCTGAAAAATAATAATTAAAGCAACTGGTCCCCATTGAATAATATAATCCAATAAGTACCCAACCGTAATAAAACCAAGCCAATCACTAATTAATTTTAATATAATAACAAAAGCTACACCTTTAAAAATCAAAGAAAGCTTCACATTATTCTTTATATTCTTAAGAATATAATAAAAAATAAACCATACTAAAGAAATATCAACAATTTTTCTTATAACGACTAACACATCTGACACAGTTATTACCATCTTATCATCTCCTCTTTTATAAATCATAAAATATTATAAAATCATTTATTATTAAAATACCTATTATAATGATAACATTTTATAATTATTTTATCAACCTAACTATGAAGCCTTTTTTTATTTTTAATACATAACAAAAACACAAAAAACATTGTTGATAAAAATCAAAACAAAAAAAAATCCTTGTTGAATATAAAATTCAACTAGGATTTTTATTTTAGTCCTATCATCATGAAACTAATCTTTTGCATATTCTAAATGTGCCATAAATATACCAATATTTATTAATCCACAAATTCCAACTAATGTATAAACAGCTTTAGTAAGAAATGTAGCAGTTCCAAACAACATAGCAACTAAGTCAATATCTAAAAGACCTATTAATCCCCAATTAACTGCACCAATAATAGTTACAACTAAAGATATTTTTTGTAACATTTCCATATTTTTATAACCTCCTAAAAGTAGGATAACCAAAAATAAAAAAATTATACAAAAAAGTAAATAGATTTTACTATTTACTTTTTACAAATTTAATTATTTTATTGTATTCTTCGAACAGAAATAACGTGAGTTCCACTACCTCTAGTCCAAGCAGCCACATCACTAGCAATAACACCTTGTCTTGGGTTTGTAGCATGAACCATTTGCCCATTTCCAACATATAAAGCTGAATGCGTAGGTGCTCCATCAACATATCCCCAACTTAATATATCCCCAGGCTGAGCATCTTCATAACTAACAGGAACTCCATCATAAATTTGTGTAGAAGAACTTCTACTAACATTAATTCCTACCCTAGAATATACATATTGAACAAATCCACTACAGTCAAAACCATAAGGACCATTTGAACCTGCAACATAAGGTGAACCAATTAATGAATAAGCAATAGAAACTAAATCTCCACCACTAGCATTTGCAGGCAAATTAGAATAAACTGGTTGTGAAATATTTACAGGTACCTTTGGCTCTACAACTTTTGGAGCAACAACTTCTAATAAGAAAGTCATAATAGATTCATTACCATTTTTATCCTTTGCAGTAACCTTAACTTCATGCTCTCCAACATCATTAATTTCTTCTGTATTATAATCAAAATGATAGTAAAATTTACTATTCTCATCAATTTCATTTAAATATGATATCTCACCATCAATTTGATCCTTAATAGAATCAATATTACTTGAAAAATCATATTCATCACCACGAGTAATAGTAACTTTCTCCTCTTTCAGTTGAATTACAGGTGCAGCAGTATCTACAATAGATACAATAATTGGAACATCCTTAACAATATTATTTTTCCTTACTTTAACAATAACCTCTTGATCTCCAACTTTATTAGTATCTATATCCGTATTTACAGAAACGATTTCCCCATCTACTTTTTTAATTAAATCTTGAATATTGTAATTTGCACTACCATACTCAATAGCATTGTCCTCACTTACAAAAACTTTAATACTATTATAAATATAAAAGTTATAGTAAACGTAACAACTAAACATTATAACAAATGATATTCCTATCAAAAATAATAATTTAGTCTTCGAGGGACCACCAATCCTTTTCATATTATAAATCCTCCTGAACACATACATTATAACACAACAAGACTAAAAAGTCAAAAAATGACATGATATCAACCATCCTTATCAAAATATTTTCAATAATATTATGATAAAAAGAAAATAGATTTATACATTTTTATCGTTTAGATAATTCGACAACTTTTCGCCACAAAAGAGGTCCAACAATACCATTTACATCAAAGCCATAATCTTTTTGTAACTTCTTAACAGACTGTTCAGTTAAATCATCAAATATACCATTTACTCTTACACCAGGAATAGAATGATCATATCGACAAATTGCCAAAAGAAAACGCTGAAATCTTAAAACATCATCACCAGTTATTCCCTTTTCTAGAAAATAGTCAGGATATAATTCATCGATATAATTCTGATTTTCTGAAGAAATTGTTTTCAAAACATCCTGATAAACATTTCTTAAAACTTTCCAGTCACT
Organism: uncultured Erysipelotrichaceae bacterium; assembly: GCA_902796215.1. Lineage (GTDB taxonomy): Bacteria > Bacillota_I > Bacilli_A > RF39 > UBA660 > UBA3789. Next base: position 9,561 of record CADBNY010000043.1, read on the forward strand.
ATAAGTAAAAACTCCAGTTATTGGAAGTCCATATTTTTCTTGAAACGCCTTTACCATAGTAACAGAATTATTATTATAAATAGAATTTGTTTGAAGTCTAGGAATATTTGGATCTAAAAAAGCAATTGCATCCAAAAAATAGTGAATATATTCAACTTCAATACCAGTATCACCATAATTTAACTCATCCTCATATAAAAAAGTAGCCTCATTTTGACTTAATCCCTCCGAATATAAATCAGATAACTTTTTTACACTAGTATAAACGTATTTAATTTTATACCAGGTAGCTTTATCAACAACTCCTGTCACAGGCAAACTAAAAATTTCCTGAAATTTTTTAACTGCTTCCACAGTCTCATCGTCATAAATTCCCAAAGTTGTATTAATACTAGGAATAGCAGGATAGTTTTTGCGAATTCTCCGTAAATCCCTTTGAATAGCCAACACAGGATTTCCGGCACTACCATAACCAACTTCATATCCTGGATATCCTTCTACATTATTACCAACTGGAGCATTATACTTTATGGAAATATCAGAACCATAATAATATTTCAAAATATCCAAAAAACTTTTTCCTTGATTTGCCAAGGAAACACTTCCCCATTGAGATAAACCATCACATAATGTATTTCTTCCATCACAATATCGAGTAAAATAAGGTTGAATTTGATTACCTTTTACAACATAATTATTAAAAATTTCTTCAACAATATTATTAATATTTTCATATGTTGATCGATTTTCCTTAAAAGCTTGATCATAAATTGGAGACGATGTAATATCAAAATTATACCCTTTACTACGATACCATTCATTATATACTCTGTTCATAGCAAAAGAAATAATTGCATAAATATTAGCGGTTAAAGCACTAGTTGGCCACGTTGGATACAATTCACTAGAAGCAACATTAGAAATATAATCAGTAAAAGGGACCGTCACATTTCTAACTGATTCATCAGGTTTGCCTAGATGAACAGTAATAACATTAGGAACGATAGGATAGCGAACTGCCACTATTCATCCCCCCAGGAATATAATTAATATTTTGTACAACACACACTCCATCATACATCTGAACTGTAAATTGCTGTTCTTTTAAAGAATCAAAAGACGCAACAACAGAATAAATTGTAGGAACAGGAGCAATTAAATTATCAAGATCCAATTTAGCAGCAGGTAAAGAAATATTTGGAATCATTCCTGAAGTATCCGTATAACCGTCAAAAAAAGGAATAACTTGATTTTCAAAAGAAGTACTAACAACTACATGCAATCCATTAATTGGTAAAGCTTCACTCGCAGCATAAGCCCGTATTTTCAAATTTCCTTTTCCAGGATTTTCTTTTAAAAATTTTTGATAAATTTCTGAATTTAAAATATCAGAATTCATAAAACCTCCTATATAACAAGTACTTGTCCAATAGACAAAGTACTATTTTTTAAATTATTTTTACTTTTTATAGAATCAACAGATGTATTAAATTTTTTTGCAATTGAATACAAACTATCCCCTCTAGAAACAGTATAAGTAAAAGAAGAATTATTTGGCACTATAAGCTTTTGTCCAATACTCAATACATTACTAGATAATGAATTTATATTTAAAATATCACTAATACTAACATTATATTTTTTTGCAATTGAATATAAACTGTCGCCTTTTTTCACCGTATAAACTTGATTAGATGCTAAATCAGTAGAAGAAGGATTATATTCTTCTCCAAAACATTCTAATACCTCGCTACTTTTAGAAGTAGTTCGAATCTTTATATTTTGACCAATTGAAATTTTACTACTAGTCAAACCATTATCCCTCATAATAGCATCTATAGTCGTACCATAACTACTAGCAATCGAATATAAACTATCGCCTTTTTTTACCGTATAATTAACAAATTGAGGAACATACATATCCTCTGGTTTTGTATATATTTCAGGAATTCTTATAACTTGTCCAACATAGATACTATCACTAGTCAAATAATTTAAATTTTTAATACTATTAACATCAATATCATATTTCATAGCAATCGAATATAAACTATCACCTTTTTTTACCGTATATAAAAACATATTATCTGGATTAATCCCGCTTTTAGATGGAATAATTAAATTTTGTCCTATTTGAAGGGTTTCCGCAGTAACATTATTCAAATTAGCAAGTTCAGTAACAGATACCCCATATTGATTACTAATCCCATATAAAGTATCACCTTTTTTTACCACATATACTTCACTCATAACATCACCTATATCATTATATGTAAAAAGAAAAAAAAATCACCTATTATCTAAATTGCATTAGATAATAAAAGTAATTTTTTTGATTACAATAAATCATAAAAAATATGAATGTAAACATTTAGTCAGTATAATAATTTAAAAAGCTTTCATATTCTTTATTTTTCTTCACCCCAAGAACACAATCTAAATTAACATTATCCAAAGCCTTATAAATATTATATTCAATATTAGGATTAGTTTTTTTCATATCTTTAATTAAATTTTTTATTTCCTTTCTTTTACTAGTAGTATTACTATCAAAAAAACAAGCTTCTGTAAATCGACAAGCACAATTAATAAAAGTTAGTTTATTAAATCTTGACCAGGCAATAATATCCTCTTCTCTAACAAAATATAAAGGCCGAATTAGCTCCATGCCTTCAAAATTTTCGCTATGAAGTTTAGGCATCATTGTTTTTACCTCTGCCCCATAAAACATAGATAAAAGAGTTGTTTCAATAACATCATTAAAATGATGGCCTAAAGCTATCTTATTACAACCTAATTCTTGAGCTTTATTATAAAGACAACCTCTTCTCATCCTTGCACACAGATAACAAGGACTTTTATCAACATCTGAAACAATATCAAAAATATCACTTTCAAACATCTCCAAATCAATATTTAATATTTTAGCATTTTCTAAAATTATATTGCGATTTAATTCATTATATCCAGGATTCATACATACATAGCAAACTTCAAAATAAAATTTACCATGTTTTTTTAGTTCTTCAATACATTTAGCAAGTAAAAATGAATCTTTTCCACCACTAATACAAACCATAATTCGATCATTCTCTTGAATAAGTTGAAATTCAGTAATCGCCTTTATAAATTTACTCCAAATATCTTTTCTATATTTTTTTATAATACTTCTTTCTATTTCTTTATATCTTTCCATGTTTAATCACCTCAACTAAATATGCAAAATTTCATTATCTTCTAAATAAAATAATTGCCATTATATCATGATAAAAGTGCAAAAAAACAACAAAAATAAGAATTTAAACTATATAAATTTCTAATTAAAATAAGAATTATTTTTTTTTAAAATCTTATATAAACCATTATGTAATTCATCAACTAATGATAAATTATCAAGAACAATATTTTTATTTCTTCCTGTAACTCCTAATTGAATATTAGGTTTTACTGTCTCTCCATGAAAGTCACTACCACCACTAACCAATAAACCATAATCACTAGCAATATTCAAATAATACTGTATATCAGTTGGAGTATGAATAGAATGATATACTTCCATACCCATTAATCCACAACTAATCATTTCTTTTAACAATTTCAAAAACTCTATTTCATCTAACTCTAATGTTTTAGGATGAGCCAAAACCGGAATACCCCCAGCATTTTTAATTAATTCAAAGCACTCTTGATAAGGCAACCCTTTTTCAACCTCTTCTCTTGTCATCTCATAAGCTTTTCTTAAATACTTAGAAAAAGCTTCAGATACAGTTTCCACATTTTCATGTTTTATTAAAAGTTTAGCTAAATCAGGTCTACCAATACTACGTTCTGAAAAAATAATTTCATTAATTTCTTCCGATGAAAAATAAATATTATTATTTTTCTTAAGATAATCACAAATTGCTATTAAAGAAGCAATACGTTTTTCTCTTTGTTTTTTCATTGCATTAATCAAATCTTCATTATAAATATCCAAACCATATCCCAAAATATGCATTGAACCTTTAAATACTTTACCAGTAATTTCAATACCAGGAATTATTTCCATGTCAGGTAATACAAATTTTGAGTTTTTATAAAGATATTGAATTCCAAGCAAAGTATCATGATCCGTTATTGCTAATGTAGAAACACCATTTTTTGCTGCTAGAGAAATAACCTCTTCTGGTAAATAAGCACCATCAGAATAATATGAATGAATATGCATATCTATTGACACATTATCACCGCCAAAAATATATAATATAATCCTGTTCATATTAGAATACTACATAAATAGAGGAATAACAAGATAATAAAAAAGAAT
>CADBNY010000044.1 GCA_902796215.1 uncultured Erysipelotrichaceae bacterium
ATTAGCAAATGTATTACTTCCGTATGTAGCATTAAATGTAGTTCTTGATGAACCAGCCCCAAATTTGTTAGGAAGATATTTCTTTGCTTTTCCATTTGGATCAGCTTTTTGAGCTCCAAGTTTTGCTTCACAAAAAGCAGTTTCAAAATCCCCTTTTGGACTAGAACAATTGATAGGTTCTGTTCCTACCTCAGCTCCTGTATCAATAATTTGATTATTACATTTAATTGCAAGATCTTTTGCAGTACCACCATCTTCTACATCAACATCAAAATTAACATTAGCAGTACAAGTTTTTTCAGCACCATCATTTCCAGTAAATTTAACTTCTGATCGTCCACTTAATGTACAACGATAAGCACCAGCACTTGCTGTAAACGTATAAGGATTATTATAATCAACTGTACCTGTTGAAACAGGAACTTGAGAAATAACATTTCCCTTTTCATCAGTTCCAGTTATTTTATTACAAGTAAGAGAAAATTTTACATTACGTAACTTTTGTTGAATATCACTATTGTTAGAGTTAGGATTTACTGATATTGTATAATTAGAATTACCAGATTTTTTCAATGAAAAACCATAGTTTGCAGGGGTTTCTAAAGCTTTAATATCAGATCTAGTATTACAAGCAATTGCTTCATCCTTTGCATCTACAAAATAAGTATTAGCAAAAGTAACAATCAATGCACAAATAAACAACCCTATTATTCTTTTCGATATCCTATTCATTGATTTCATCACCTTTCATAATTTTTTCAATTTTATTATAATTGTCATTATTTTTAACAACATTATAATCATTTATAGATTCACCATCTCTTAAAAGTCGACCACTTATTACAAAATCATACTTACTTTCTTCTCCAAAGAATCTCGTACAAGTTGTCAAAGAAACGATTTTATCATTTTCAGATACATCAACGTCATAATTATATAAAGATTGTTGCTTATAAAATTGAATCTGATCCTTAATTGCATTTTTTTCATATCTACCATTATCAACTAAGAAAAGATTCATGTCTGCAATAGGAACAAAGTCTACTGCAAATACTTTATAAACATAATCTTTTCCATTATGAGTATATTGAATATATTTATTATCTTTTGCAAAATCATAATATACAAAAGCCATCAATTCTTCAAAACGAGTAAAATCTTTCGATGTTTTTTTAGGATTTGAAGATAAATTAAAGATATTATGTCCATTAATATTAACAACATCATCATATTTCGCATCTCTCTTAATAACCCATCCATATCCAGCAGGATCTACAGGATATGGATTATTGTTATCTTGAGAAGTTACAACAGGAAAATCAATATTTGTTCCTTGAACCTTTAACCATCCAACTGTATAATAATCTTCTACTTGTTCAGCAGATTCAATCTTTTTTACTCTTGAATCAATCTTATAATAACGATTAGAAAATGTACGCTGATATAAAAAAGCACAAATAATTATAAAAATAAGACAACCAAGAAAAACTAAAATGTTACTTAAATTTTTTTCACTTACTTTTTTCATACTTCTCTCCTAACTACTTAATAGTATATGGATTATCAATTGTTCCACTACCACTTATAATTGTGATATTATCTTTAAAATATCCAACAGCTCGTATACCATAACGATTATAAATATCAATTTCCCCAGTATAAGGAACACCAATATGTGTAATACATGATACATAGTTTTTTGTCTTTGACGAATTTAATAACCAATAAGAATCAGTATTACCAAAAGAATTATCAATAGAAGCAGCACTAAACATTTCATACATATTTGGCGCAGACAAAATTGTTTTATATTTCTTTGTTTCTTTTTCATTACCATAAACAATTTTTTTCTTATAAATTGGTACCTCTATCTCATGATTAACAAATTTAGAAATATCTACATAACCAACTACAGTATTGTTAATAAAATAAGCAACACTATTTTTATCTTTTGGATTATATAAATATAATTCATCATCTGAAGCAGTAGGATAAAAAGTTAAGGCATTATCTATTTCATTAGAATCATTGTAATTTGAAATAGTATTAACACTAATAGCTTTGGTAGTTCCATCTTTTAAAACCTCTATAATTCTCCATACTGTACCATTATCAGTAATATATTCACCAGTAGAACGTTCATTCAATAAAGAACCTCCTCGTCCCTTTGTCGTATCACCAACAACATATGGATCATCACTAGTACCATTACCACCAGTAATTAATGTGCTACCTTTAATAGTCATCATTGGTCTTATACCATAATTATCATCCACATCATAGGATAAATAATTTTTGCCATAAGAATCTCCAAAGAAAACCTCTCGAGTTAAGTATGCTTCTTTAGTATCAAGTTTTTTATTAGAAACCCAAGACATTGTATAAGGCTTCATAAAATTGCCATCTGCACCAGCAGCTTTATTAACTTCAATAACAGAAGGAATATAAACTTTTTTCTTTTCAGTATAAGTTCCGCATTGAAGAGTATCTAAAGTAGCATCAGTCAAATCCATATTACAATATTTAGAATTTACTATAATATTCTTAGTTTTTTCAGATAAATGATCATAATAATAATTAAGCCATGCATCAATCTTAGAATGATTTACATTAGCCACATCTGTATCAGATACAACTACAACATTATCATTAGCATCGATTCCATATATACGATACATCATGTTTGATAATCTAATATAGTTATTACTAGGATTGCCAGTATAGTTATCACTAGAACCTAAATCTTGTTTTACTGTTTTTTCAAGTTTTTTTACAACTTTTACTTTTCGGACAATTTCTGATTTATTTCTTAATTTGTCATAAGCAGTATAGGAAATCTCATATGTTCCAACCATAGAAGTATCTACTTCTCCGCTTATAGAAACATCTTTTATGTCTAATTTTCCATCACTATCATCAATAACACTTTTAACACCTGGATCTTTATAATTTTCACCAACATTTACTGTGTTTTCTAAATCACCATTCAAACTTATTTCAGGTCCTCTATGATCAATATTTGATGATAAAACACCACACTGTAAATAAACATAATATTTATACTCACCATTTACTTGTCTCACTTTTACCCAACTATTGGTTACAGAACAAGTTTTCTTTGTATATGGAATAAATATATCTCCTTCTATAAAAGACTTATGATATAAATCCTGCAATCTAACCGTCTTAACCCTATCACCAACAGGTAACTGAGTACCATTTAATTCAAAATATCTTCTTGCTGCTTGCTCCAATTTCTTTTCATTCTGATGAAATTTACTCATTGGAAAAACAATTAAAAACCAAACAAAACATAAAATTAATACTACCGTAACCGCCAACTTCAATTTCCCTAATATCTTTTTATTCATAAAGGCCTCCTAATAAAAATTATAAATATATTGTTTATTACGAATAGTAAATTCCATTCGTAGTAAATCTTCTTCCTTTACATAATTTGGAACTTTCAAATAAATAACTTTTCCAAAATATGATCGACCAATAAGATCTATAACTTCCAATTCTTCTTCTAAACCACTACTATCCTTATAAATAATTTTACCATAGCTCTTTAAAAAGTCAATGACATTTTTCGCTACATAAGTATCAGATCCAAAGTTAATTTGAAGAATTTTATAACTTCCATCAGTTGTAAGTTTTCGATTAACAACATCACAACCAGTACTAATACAATTTCTAACTAAATAATCAGCCTCTGTTAACACCTGATATTTATCAAAACTAATACTATCTGGATTACTTTGAATATTAATATCGATATTATCTCCAAATTGAAGAACAACTGGATCTTCAATTTTTCGAATATCTTTTACTTTTAATTTTATTTTTCTTAATATTCCACCATTTTCTTGATAATACAAAACAAATTTTTCTTTTTTCAAAGAATTATTTGTTTTATAAACAATAATAAAATGAACCTTTTCATCCCTCTTTACTTCCTTTACAGAATCATAAGTTTCACCCATATCAGAAAATTCTTTTTCATAAATCTTTCGAGTTGTAACATAATCCTTAGTTCCATTCTTTAAATGAAAATTTTCAAGATTAATTTTTCTTGGAGAAGAATTATTTTGAATACTAATATCAACAATTACAAAATTACTCTGATTAGAAATAATATTTCCTTTATAATCCTTATCCGTGAAATAAGCTTGATTAATCCTCATTGTATAACCATTAGCTGAATAATAATCTCCTTCAGAATAACTCCTATTCGTAACAAAAGCAAATTTATAAAAATTATATCCAAGAAAAACAATAATAATAACAAAAACGAGTTTACAACCTTTAGTATGTTCTAGATAGAAATAACGAACATTTCGTAAAAATCTTCTATATGCCCGAATAAAAGAATTTTTATCAATATTAATACCAATCTCAATCTCTTCTCTATCTTCTTCATTTAATTCCAAATACTCTTTATCTGCATTAAAATGAAACTTGTTAATATCAAGACCTAACCCACGAACTAGAAAAATAGCAATTGACGGTAACTGAATAACTAAAAACATAACTAACAAATCTCTAGCCATTCGCAAATCCGTAGTAGCGACATCATCAGTATAATTTCTAAAAAATCCTCGAATAATATTTAATACAAAGAATAAAGAAAAATATTCAATGACAGGTATTAAATATAACTTCCAAGGTTTCTGCTTATATCGTAATAAGAAAACTAAAGATACACTACCAATAATTAGTAAAAAAACTGCAAATAACAGCCACATAGAAATATGGTTTTGAACTGGATTCTGATATAAATCATAAGTACCAAATCTCATGAATTCTGCCACAAATTCATGAACATTTACCAATTTATAAGCAACAAACAAACTCAAAACAAATAAGAAGATATGAATTTTTTTAAAATTCTTAATCAAAAAGGCATATGGTTTTCGAATAATCATCTATCTACACCCCTATTCTCATACTATATAAGTATAACTTATTTTATTTGAATTTGAAAGAGCTTTTACAAAATATACAAATTTTTTCCTAAATAATTTCTACTATTTTATTTCAACAATTTCAATTTCATAATTTCCATTAGGACTTTCTACTGTTACAACATCCCCAACTTTATGATTAAATAAAGCTTGAGCAATAGGACTTTCATTAGAAATCTTACTTTCAAATGGATCAGCTTCCTGACTTCCAACAATCATATACTCATCCTCTTCATCATCATCAACATACTTTATAGAAACTGTATTTCCAATTCCTACACTATCCGTATTAACCTCGGAAATAATAGAAACATTTTCTAACATCTTTTCTAATTGTTTAATTCTTGCCTCAATCTGTGCTTGTTCATTTCTAGCAGCATCATATTCCGCATTTTCTGACAAATCACCAAGAGATCTCGCTTCCTTTATAGCTTGAATATTCTCTGGTCTCCGTATATTTATTAAATCATCTAACTCTTTCTTTAAAGAATCCAATCCCTCCTGAGTTAAATAAACTGTATTTTTATTTCCCACTTTCATCACCTCAATTGTATTTTTACTATCGTTGGTCTTATTCCAACATGCCAAAGTATATCACATTATTTTTCCATTTTCAATATCAATTATAAGTTTTTACAAATTATAATTATAAAAAAGATTTTATTTAGAAAGATACAGTTTAAAGTATATAAAAAATTGTCAAAGATCAACCATTTACGTTGAAAATGAAACCGAACTCACTTCTCTGTAAAAGTAAGCATACTATAACACAAAACCCTTAAAAAATCAAGCTCAAAGCTTGATTTCTCTTAAAAACAACTCATCCGTCATACCTGCAATAAAATCAATTACCTTTCTTTTATTAGAAGTTGATAAAAGATACTCATCAACTTGATTATTTAAGAATATCTGATAAATAATACTTTGAGTATTATGATTTTCTATATCATTTAAATATTTTTGAAATATATGATTCATTCCCTCTCGATATAATGACTTTTCTTCGCTCGTTAAACTATATTGATAAATATGGTTATAATTAAATCTTTTTAAAGAAAGTAAGGCATTAAATATTTCAGGACTCATCTTAATATATGGCTTATTCATACTATTTTTAATAATATCTAAAATAACAGTATTAACAATATCTCTATTAGTAACACCAAGTACTTTACTAATATCTTCTGGTAATTCTTCTCTTTTTATTTTTCCAATCATAATAGCATCTTCTATATCTCTCCCAATATATCCAATGATATCACTAATACGAACAACAGCTCCCTCCAAAGTCATAGGCCTATTTTTAGAAAATTTCTTTATATCCTTATAAGCCCCTGAATACTGCTCAAAAAAATCTTTCCTTGTTTTTGTTTGAGGATAATAAATACAGTCTAGCAACTCTCCATTATGACACATAATTCCATCATAAACCTGTAAACAAAGATTAAGACCACGACCATTATTCTCTACTACCATTAAATGTCGAACACTTTGAATATTATGAGCAAAGTATTCACCCAATTCTCGCAACGATATTTCATTTAATAAAGATTCCCCCACATGTCCAAGAGGAGTATGACCAATATCATGCCCTAAAGCAATAGCCTCAATTAAATCTTCGTTCAAACAAAGTGCTCTTCCGATTGTTCTAGCAATCTTACTAACCATTTGCACATGAGTAATGCGTTTTGTAATATGATTATTTTCACTTCTAGTAAAAACTTGAGTCTTATCTAAATATCTCGTATAAGATAAAGAATGAATAATTCGATCCGTATCATGAAAATAATTAGGACGAATATCCCAAGGTTCTTCCTTCATTCTTATTGCCGCAGAATCAAAACAAGCATATTTACAAAAATTTTTCTCATGCAACAAGAAATTTTTTTTTGCAGTCTGCAACTCCTTCATTTATAAATCTCCTTTTTTCTTAACAATTTTAATCATAGAATATTCTGGAATATCACAAAGAAAAGAATATTCTAAATAATAAATATTATCTGGATGTCTAGCAACATCAACAGGATTTTTTAAAGAATCATATAATTTTTCTAATACAAAAGAAATATGATTACCATCTGGAGTAAAAACTTCAATAAAATCTCCTACTTCAAAATAATTACGTTCATAAAACTTTAAATATCTTCCATCATAAGAAATAACTTGACCAAGATAATCTTGATTCGATTTTTCGCACCTACCAGTATAGTATTGATCTGTATAATCCGCATCTTTCATAAAATAATGAGTAGATGTTTCTCGATTTGCAACTCGATTAAGTCTTTCTTGAAATAGAAGCATTTTCTGATTAGTCAACGTATGATTATAATAATTATCAATAATTTCACGATAAGTACCAATAACAGTTGCTAAATAATATAAAGATCTCATTCTTCCTTCCACTTTCAAACTTTTAACACCAATATCTATCAAATCCTTAATATATTCTGCCATATTCATATCTTTTAAAGCCATAGTAAAGTCTTTTTTAGATGAATTTTTAAATACAAAACGACACACTTGTGCGCATCCTCCACGATTAGCATCACGATTAGTAACATAATTAGATAGAGCACAACGCCCAGAAAAACAAGTACACATTGCTCCATGAATAAAAACCTCAATATCCGTATCAACCTTTTTTACAATCTCTTCAATTTGTTTTTTTGAAAGTTCACGAGCTAAAACAACTCGATCAACACCCTCTCTTTCAAAATATTGAATAGCCTTATAATTACTAGTAGAATTTTGAGTAGATAAATGAACTTCAACATTAGGATATTTTGTTTTTATATAAGAAATAATAAAAGGATCACTAACAATAAAAGCATCAATTCCAGCATCCACAACTTGAGAAATATATTCTTCAACTTCATCCATATCCTCATTATGAAAAACAATATTTAAAGTTAAATGTACTCTTTTTCCCAATTTATGAGCAAAACTACATCCTTCTCTCATTTCATCCAAGGTAAAATTATCAGCATTTGCTCGTAGGCTATATTTTTCTCCACCAATATAAACAGCATCTGCCCCATATAACAAAGTAACTTTTAAACGTTCCAAATCTCCAGCAGGAGATAATAACTCAATTCTTTCCATTCTTCTTCACCCTATAAATTGTTTTCTTAAAAAAGAAATTTGTATAATCACCCAATTTCTTATACTTCAAAACATAATTATTATTAACACAACTATTATGAATATATTCCATTGTATCAGTAACTAATTCAGAAAAAATATTTTCTAGGCCATATTCTCTCATAATAATATATTCTACATTAACAGAATATAAGTCATTGATAATACTTGTACCATTTGTAATAGTATCTAAAAAGAAACTAGTACCATTTTCATCTTCAATTAAATGATATTGATCTCCTGAAACTTTTTCAGTAATAACAAGTTCAGAAGAACCAGATTCACCTAAATCACAATAATAATTAGTAACTAACTTACGTTTAGAAAAAGCTACACTAGGACGACTTACAACTTCTACCATAGAAGATATCTTACTTTTTGAACATATTTCCTTTATCTCTTCTAAAGTAATCTCCTTTCCAAGCAAAGCATATCGAACCCCTTTAGAGTGATAATAGTCACAAGTTTTATAATTATTAACCATATGAGTCTGATTCCAAACCAAATCAATAGATAAAGACAATTCTTTTTTTAATTCTAAAACAGCCAAATCATAAAAAAAGACCCCTTTAACTCCCAATCCATCCAACTTCTTCAATATTTCAGTAAGACTATCAATTTCTTCATTCATAAAATTTTTATTTATTTTAACAAATACTTCACATTTACTTGTCTTTACAATTTTCTCTATTTCCTCATAAGTAAAATAACAAACACTTTCTACACTAAATCCCTTTAAAGGTAAAATAATCCCATCTGCTATATCAAATAAAGAAGTTTCCTTTTTAGAACATTCTATTAATAATTTCATAATGCACCTCAAAACCATTATATATCAATAAAAAAAAAAAGAAAAGTTTTATAAATTTACTATTATGCAATAAAAACTTTCTTTTTTCTTTTTAAAAACTATATTCTTTTACTTACAGCAAGTCCATCTCCAACATCCAAAAACTCCGTTTCATACTTTTTATTGAAATTTAAAAAACGAATATAATCTTTCACCTTACGAACCAATTGTCTTAAATTACGACTTTCAATTTCATCTGGCTTTTTATCAACAAGCCCATGAAATTTTATATTATCCGTAATAATTGTTCCATCTTCCACTAAATTTTTTTCAAATCTTTCAAAAAATTTTTGATTTTGAGCTTTAGCCGCATCAATAACAATTAAATCATAATAATCATTCAACGTTACTTCCAAAGCATCTTTATAAATCAATTGAATTCTATCCTCTAATCCCATTTTTTTTATATTTTTTAAAGCCTCTAAATATCTCTTTTCATCCCTCTCAATAGTAGTGACCATAAGTTCAGGATCAGCAGTACACATCATAATAGCTGAATACCCAATAGCTGTCCCAATCTCCAAAACCCTTTTTACATTATTCTTAGTGATATATTTTATTAAATAACGAATTCCACTTTCTGTCATAATAGGAACATTATTTAACTCTGCATAATTTTTCATTTGATTAATTACATTTAAATCCCACATAATACACCTTTTCTTTCAATGCTTTTCTACCAAATCCAATCTCCATTAGCTTTTATTTCAGCCACCTTTTGTTCATGTTCTTTATTCGTTTTTGTATAATAAATCTTCCCATTTTTATCCGCAACAAAAAATAAATAATCATTAGATATTGGTTCTACACTCGCCTCTATACTAGAAAGACTAGAATTACAAATCGGTCCAATTGGCATTTTCCCAATCATAGTAGTACTTCTTGTATTATAAAAATTAGTACTAGCAAATTGCTCAGTTGTAAGATCACTTGTCATAGCAACTTGTAAACCATAGTAAGTAGTAACATCACTACCCAAATTCATTCCACTCTTTAAACGATTTTCAAAAATTCCTACAATCATTTTACGATTTTCTAAATTAGTACCTTCAAGTTCTACAATAGAAGCCATAGTAAAATAATAATGTGGATCACTCGACATTTTAGATTTATATTTTTCTAACTTTTCATTTGTTTCATCCAACATAGTTACAATAATATCAGTAATAGAAACATCCTTATTATCAAAATAATAAGTATCAGGAGCTAAATATCCTTCAAGTGGATAATAAATATTAGAATCTAGTACTTTATCTGTCAAAAACCAATACTTTTCAATCAAAGACTTAATATAAGTAGAATCATTAACAGCCTGAAGAAACTCTGAAGCAGAATGATTTGTTCCTTTCTCAATAACTTTCGCATAATCTGTAATTCGAAGGCCTTCTTTAAATGTTAATTTAATCATATCAGGATTATAATTACTACCTTTTTCTAAACTATGAACAATCTTACCAAGATTCATACTTTTACGTAAAACATATTTAGATGCTTTTAAAGAAGAAACATGATTAAGTTTTACATATAATTTAAAAACTTTTTCATTATGAATTAAACCTTTTTTCTTTAGCAAATTTCCTATCTGGGCAGTGCTCATGCCACTAGTAATAACTACTTCAACATCATCTTTATTGCTCTTATCCACTGGACCAATAAAATAGCACCAGCTAACACTTCCAAAAATTCCCAAAAGAAAAAAAATGATAATAATAATTAAAAGTGGTTTTGGTCTTGCTTTTACTTTTTTTTTCACTAACTACACCTCCAGAAAAAAGAAAGAGCTATTGCTCAGTCCCTCCTCCATTATTCTGAACTTCTTCTTGTAATGTATCAAGAATCGTTTGAATAACTTTCCATTCTTTATCAGTTTCAATTGCCTCCAATTTACTTTTTGGATCATCTGGATGATAAATAGATGCATAAACTTGAATATTTCCTTTTGCATCTTTTTGCTCATCTGTATAAACAATATAATTTTTTCCAGTCTCATCACTTTCAAATGTAAATAAAACATGATATAAAATTTCTTTACCATTTTCATCAATCATAGAAAATGTACTATTATTTTTCACTTTTATCACTCCTATCTAAATAACTCTGTAATATTACTGTTGCCGCAACACTATCAACTACTTTTTTTCTGTTCTTTCTAGAAACATTTCCTTGAATCAACATATCAGTAGCAATCTTTGTAGTAAGTCTTTCATCTTGCAAATAAATAGGAATACTCAAAACTTCTTCTAATTTTTTTTGAAACTGCAAACTCAATTCACCTTTATAACCAATAGTATTATCCATATTTTTAGGAAATCCCAAAACAACAGCACCAATTTCTAATTTTTGAACAAGTTCTTCCACTTCTTTTATCAATCCATCATAATCCTCATCATGATGAATAGTCTTATAACTACTAGCAATGAATCCTGTTTTATCACTAATTGCAACACCTAAAGTTTTACTACCTAAATCTAAACCTAAGTATCTCATTATTTATTATTTTTCTGAAATTCTGTTAAAAGAATCTCTACTATTTTAGCACGATCAATCTCCTGAATTTTATTTCTAGAATCTTTATAACTAGAAATATACCCAGGATCTCCACTAATTAAGTAACCAACAATCTGATTTGTTGGATTATATCCTCTTTCCTCCAAAGCTTCAAATACTTCCTTTAAAGTTACTCTTGTTCGTTCTGTATCAATTTCTTGAATATCGAACAAACTAGTTTGTTCTTGTGGCATAATATCACCTCATTATAATCAAATATATTTATATTTTATCATCATCAAAAAATATTTACAACCTCATTTTTTTATTGTAATTCAAAAATTTTCATAAATATCTTTTGACTCTATAACCATTCACCATAAAACTAG
>CADBNY010000045.1 GCA_902796215.1 uncultured Erysipelotrichaceae bacterium
ATTACCAGTTAATTCATATCCTGTTGGAACAGAATTTTCTGTCCAAGTATATTTGATTTCTTGTCCATCTTTATATTTTGGCAAGTGTTCTACTGTTTCTGACCAATCATTTGCCTCATTCAATACTACTGTCTTTCCTGTATTTAAAGTCATGATAATTTCATCTGGTCTGATTCCATCTTGATTATCAGCATCATTCCATACTTTCTTAACAGTTGCTTCTGTTTCTTCTGGTTTATGAGTATTTGTTACTGATACAACTTCATGATTTGTGTAAATTGTATTATCTGAAGTTGTTACTTGTGAATCTTGTTTGTCTGTTGTGCAATTATATCCTGTTGGTACAACTAATTCTTCTACAGTGTAAATAATTTCTGTTCCATTCTTTTTACGTGGAAGATTTGTCCATGTATGTGTCCAATGATTTTCTTCATTTAACTCTATGGTACTTGATATAATTTTATCTGCTTTAAGTACTACTTCTATTTTGCCTGGTCTTTTTCCATCATTGTTATTATTATCATCCCAAATTTTTGTTACACTTACTTCTGTTTCAAATGGCATGTGTTTATTTGTAATGTTATATCCGTCTAGAGTCGCTGTATATTCATTTACTTTGTCTTCTGTAATAGTATATTTGATCTCTTTTCCTTCTTTATACTTTGGCAAGTCTTTAAATGAATATGACCAATTTCCGTCTTCTCCTATTGTCACTTTTGCTGATTTTATTTTTGTTGCATCAGCAAGTAAATTAATAGTAATTTCATCTGGTCTTAATCCATCTTGATTATTAGCGTCATTCCATGTCTTTGTTCCTGCTACTGTTGTTGTTTCAGGCTTATGAGTATTCGTAATCGTTGTTATTGTTCCTTCTTTAGTTTTTTCTGTTAATTCATAGCCTGTTGGAACAGTAGTTTCACTCCATGTATATTCAATTTCTTTGCCATCTTTGTATTTTGGCAGATTTTTAATGGTTTCTGACCAACCATTTGCTGCATTTAAGGTTGCTGTTTTTCCATCACTTAAAGTCATTATGATTTCACTTGGTCTTACTCCATCTTGGTTGTTGGCATCAGCCCATACTTTTTTGATTGTTGTTTCTGTCTCAGCTGTTTTATGGGTATTTGTAATTGTAGTAATTGTTCCTTCTGTTTCATTACTTGTTAACTCATATCCTTCTGGAACTACTGTTTCTTTCCAAGTATATTTAATTAATTGACCTTTTTCATATTTTGGTAAATTACTGATTGTTGCTGTCCATTTATTACCTTCATCTAATGTAACAATTTGGCCGTTACTTAGGCTAATAACAATCTCCTCTGGTCTTATTCCATCTTGATTTTCAGCATCATTCCATACTTTCATAACAGTTGCTTCTATCTCTTCTGGTTTATGAGTATTTGTAATTGTAGTAATTGTTCCTTCTTTAGTATTTCCTGTTACTTCATATCCTTCTGGAATGTTGGTTTCAGTCCAAGTATAGTTAATTAATTGACCATTATTAAATTTTGGTAAATGTTCAATTGTTGCTTCCCAATTATTTTCGGTATTTAGAGTTACTGTTTGACCATCACTTAAAGTTATTATGATTTCACTTGGTCTTTTTCCGTCTTGATCATTTACATCATTCCATACTTTTTTGACAGTTGCTTCTGTCTCAGCTGGTTTATGAGTATTTGTGATTGTTGTTACTGTTCCTTCTTTATCATTTCCTGTTACTTCGTATGCTGCTGGAACAGGTGTTTCTGTCCAAGTATATTTGATTTCTTGTCCATTAGCATATTTTGGCAAGTGTTCAATTGTTGCTTCCCAGTTATTTTCAGTATTTAAAGTTACTGTTTGACCATCACTTAGAGTCATAACGACCTCATTTGGTCTAATTCCGTCTTGATTATCAGAATCACTCCATACTTTCTTAATAGTTGCTTCTGTTTCTTCTGGTTTGTGTTTATTTGTGATAGTTGTTACTGTTCCTTCTGTAGTATTACCAGTTAATTCATAACCTGTAGGTACACTTGTTTCAGTCCAAGTATATTTAATTAATTGTCCATTAGCATATTTTGGTAAATGTTCAATTGTTTTTTCCCAATTTTCTGATGATTTTAATTGAAAATCTTCTCCATTACTTAAAGATACTACTAAAGTTGTTGGTCTTATTCCGTCTTGATTGTTATTATCGTCCCATATTTTCTTAATGGTTATCTCAGTTTCTTCTGGAGTATGAGTATTTGTTAAAGTAGTGATTGTTCCTTCTTTTCCTGTATTTGTTAATTTATAACTTGATGGTAAGTCTTTTTCACGCCATGTATATTCTATTGTCTTACCTTCTTTATCATATTTTGGTAGATTGTTAAGTGTTCCTTCCCAACTATTTTCTGCATTTAAAACTACTTCTTCTCCATTACTTAAAACTACTGTAAGAGATGTTGGTCTTACTCCATCTTGATTATTAGCGTCATTCCATACTTTTTTTACTGTTTGTGATATTGTTTCTATATTTGTAACAGTAATTCTCTTGTTTGTTAATTCATGGGTTACTGTAAATGAATTATCTTCTGCATTATCCATATTTATAGCAGTTGTAATTTCTTTGATACTACCATTTTCATTGAAGTAACTTACATCTTTTAATACTTTTTGCCAATTATTATCCTTTGTTAAAGTTACTTTTCCTACTTGTTGTCCATCAGCTAAAACAGTTACTTCTATTTCTTCTTCATAATCTTCAGGAACGTTATGTGCTATTACAGAAACATCTGTTTTTGCTTCATAATAATCTTTGTAACCAGTTACTGCAGTTTCTTTTACAGTATATTCATAAGGTTCTCCATTTATATCGTTAATATCCAAGTCTTTAAATACATTTTTCCAGTTGTTTTCTTCTTTTAATTCTACTGTCTTTCCTGTTGCTACACCATTTTGATATAATTCAACATTTACTGTTGTATCTGTAGCTGGTTTATTTTTTACCCATTTTTTATCTACTTGAATAGCTGTTTTTGGATAATCATTATTGTATTCAATGTTAAATGAAGTATTTGTTTCTACTATCTTACCAGTTGTTACATTTTCTTCAATATTTGGAGTATATTTATATTCATAATAAGTATTACCATCTTTTTCTTTCTTTGTATAAGTTGTTGCACCATAAGTATATTGGTTATTGCCAATACTTACAGCTCCTAGTGGTAATTCTTTTACTGATGTAATTATTGTATCAGCATGTACTCCAATTAAATTAAATGGTTCTTTCTCTTCTTCGTTAATTGTATAATCTGAATCTTGTCCTAAATTAATAAAACGTATATTCCAGCCATCTTGTAGGTAAACATAGAAGTCTTCTCCATTTGCCATGTAATAGTATCCAGTATCTCCATCTTCTGCTGTTGCGTTTGTTTTGATATTGTGTACTATCTTATTGTTATCATTTGTATCCATTACAGAGAACCATACTTCTTTATCTTTTTTGTTTACTATATTGAAGTTAAATTTGAATTCTTCGTTTTCAATAGCATCTCCAGTAACTACTTTTTTAACATTTAGATTACTCTTACGATTGTTTGTAGCAGTTAAATTTGCAGTATTTCCTTTGTATTTTGCATAGAACACTTTACCATCAATACGATAAAATTCTCTTTCAGCATTGTCTTTATAGTAATCTTTTTCTGAAATACCACTAGGTATATCTAACCCTTTTACTTCTACTAAAGTATATAGTTCTCCATCAATTAACATAGGGTGTACTGTTTCAATATCCAATTCCCAATAGTAAGCTAAATTATCAGGTTCTGTTAAGGTGTAGTCATGTCCTTTATCTAGAACTTGAATTCCAGTTATGGTATCTTTATCTTTAATTGTTCTAAGTAATCCAGTAGAAATAAACTTGCTATCAGTCCAGTTGTTTCCGTCATTTAAAGTAATTTCTTCTATTGATTGACCATCTCTTTTTAAATTCATTGTTAATCCTGATGCTGGTCTATTATCTAATTCGTTCTCCCATTTTTTTGTTACATTAATTTTTGCTGCATCTGTATTTACAGGAGGTGGATTTGTATAATCAGATGTTTGTTCTCCATAGCGTGGATCTTCTGTATCTGTGATTCTTGTATCTGTATAAGTAATTGTTCCTGTTGTATTTGTATCTAGAGTGTAGTTATCTCCTACTTTATGAAGATATTTGCGAACGTTAGCATCTACATCTGTATCGTAATCTTTGGTACCGTTTTTCAAATCAGCAATTAAGTCATATGTATCTTGAGATGGATAAACGTCAAACGTTACAGTATAAGTAACACCATTTAATAATGTTTCTAGGCTTTTTAAATTCCAAACAACTGCTCCATCTTTTAATTTTGCTTGTGGTGGAGCGTACTCATTTAGATTGTTAGCTTCTGTCCATTTGTATTTGAAAATTCCATTTGTTATTGTTCCAGATACTGTAACAGACCCAGTTTCTCCCCATTTGTCGGAAGTCGCTTTTATTTTTCCGTCTCCTATATCTTCTAGATGTATTTCATAATCTTTACCTGTTATTAGATCTTTTCTAGTAATTGTATTATTAACTACTGGCATTGATAACCAATATTCATATGATGATTCGTCTACTTCTAAAAGATTAGCAATTGGCCCAGTTGTTGTTTCAACTGCGTGAGTTGTACCATCATTAATTGTTACTGTACCTAATCCAGCTGTTTTAACAATTGCTTTAAAGATTTTTTCTATAGCCTTATTTAATTCAGTTGTATCTCCGGCATTAAAGTAATTTTCTGTTGTATCTGTTCCTGGTTGTTCTTCAGCACGTTTTTCTCCATTAAGAGCATAATATATTACATCATCTAAATAATCAGCTTCATCTCCAAAAGCATAAATTCCATATAATGTTGTATTTGAAGTTTCTTCGTTAGAAGTATGAGTATTTGTGTCATATATATGAATATTTCTTGCTGGTGTTTGAGCTGCTTCGTAACAATCTGCTGCATTTAGATATGTACCATCTGAAGTTCCTTCTACTTGTGATGGAGCTCCATCAGTAATGAAAATTACATATGTTGGATCTTTATCTGTTGCATCACTATTTAGTAATTCTAATGCCTTTTTTAGGGCTACTTCATAATTAGTTCCTGATGAATTAACTATTTTACTACTGTTAGCAGCACCTGTATCTGATAAATGATTCGTAATTGTTGTTTTGTTTGATGTCCAATTTTCTAAAATAGTCGCTCCATGAGAAAAAGTTATAAATGACATTTGAATATTCTCTGGATGGGTACTATTTTGAAATGTAAATAAAGAGTTTGTAAAATCATATATTGTTTTTTCTGCAGAATCTGCTCTAGTTGCTGTCTTATATCTCTTACCAGTATATTGAGTATATGTACCATTACTTTCTCTGTAATATACGGTATTGTAAGTGGTAGTGTTGCTATAACTTATTTCATTATAACTAGCATTCCAGTTGTTTCCACTTCTTCTATATAGTTGAACATATTCATCACCCACTTTACCATAAGGTCCTGTGTTATCTACTTCGTAATAAGTAGGATCACCTGATGAATAACTTTTCATACTATTAGATATATCAAAAACTACCATAACATTAACGTTTGGTATTTCTGAAGTTGTATCAGCTTCTCCAGTGATATCTAGTGATAGTTTATGTGTACCATCATGATTATTATCAATATCTTTTGTATGTGCTGGGACATCTCCAGCAGCAAAAAAGTTCTTGATATAACTTGTGATATTTTTTGTTTGTGTTATACCCAAGACTATTGAACACATCAAAAGTATCACTATTACATATTTTGGTATATTCCTTTTCCTTCTTTTCGTTTTTTGCATTTTTATCATCCTTTCTTTTTTTGCTCAAATTTTCCAGTTCTAAGTCACTATCTTAGTTATTAAAAAAATAAAAGTCAAGAAAATTTTTATTTTATTATTCTTACGTTCAGAATTTTATCCAACCATAAAAGAATTCAGTTTGTATTTGCCATCTATTTCTCCTACTAAATTATCTTTAATATTGCCCTATGTAAATGCTTATTTCATTATAATCTTTATTTGACAGTTGTTTTGCTTGCTATAATAGACATTGTTTAATTTCTTATTTTTACATATTGTTCTTTACAATATAATAGTTTTTAAAACTATAACCTCAATATTTGTCTTTGAAAGAGTTTTAACCTCTTATAGTTTTCTTGTTTTATTTTTAATTCATTATGTCATTTCATTTATTTATAATACATTTTTAACTAATATTTTTTCTATAGATCCTTTTTCTAGTATTTTTCTCTATATTTTATATAGTTTATTTTTTTTAAATTTTAAATTATTGTCTAATTATTTAATATATTACTAATAGATTACATTATTTATTGTAATTTTTATTTACATTTTATTTATCGTTGTATAGCATGTATATTTTCTGTATATATTTTATGTTTTATTTGTAAATATAATGTAAATTTTTGTAAATAAAAAAAAACAGATTATCCATCTGTTTATACTATAAAATATTGTTTATTATTTATTTTTTTAACGTTAAAATTTCTTCTTTATATTTTAAAATATTTTCAGTATTTAATAAATAAACTATCATTGCAAAACAATTATCATAATATTTTCTTAGTTTGTAATTTGATAAGTCTTTATATTTTTTATCTACTTCTCCTATTACTCCCATTTTATTTATTATTAATTTTATATTTGTAAAAATAGATGAGTTGTAGGATTTATATTTTTCAATATCTTCTATCATAAATTGATATATTTTATATAATATTAATCGTTTCATTTTTATTCCATTATTCTTGGCACTTTTATAAGATAGTAATAATTCATAGATGTCTTCTGGCAATATATCCATTAAATCATCATAAGATAAATCTTTTTCTAAAATAAGAATTCTATCATCTAAACTATAAGCTTGATATCCATATGATTCTATAATTAGTGGAATATTATGTTTTAAAATACTATTACATTTCATGGATACTTCCATTTTTTCTGAATAATATTTTAGGTTTTGAATTAATAATTGTATGTTTAAGATGAACTCTAAAAAGTTGATAAAAGAATCTTTAGTAATTTTTCTACTTTTTGTATTTATTCCAATACTTTCTAAATATTCGTAACAGTCTAAGTATGTTCCTCTAAACTTCCAATTATTAAATAAGTAGTTGTTGACGAAATCAAAATAAGTATATTCTTTTTTTTCAAAAGTAATGCATTTACTTCCTAACACTTTTATCATTTTATGATACTCTTCTTTATATGTTTTATTATTTTCTAAATGAAATATTGATATTCGCACAAAACCACCTACTATCTATAGATTAATATTATAAGGATAATTTGTCAATTGGAGATTATAAAACGTCTTTTTCTATTTTGTCTTTTTCGTTTATTATAAGAAAGTTTGTTGTTAAAAGGAAAGAAGCAATATTTGTTGCGTTTTTTAGAGCTGTTGTTATAACATCATATGAATCTAAAATACTAGTATCATTTATATCTTCATATTTATCTGTTTTATATTCATATACTTTTTGATATTGGTACTTTTGAATTTGTTGTTGAATCGGTTCTACCTTTTTTCCTAAATTATCCATAATTTTAATGAATGGTTGGGAGATAGCTTCTTTTAAAATTAAAAATCCTTGGTTTTTTTCTGCTAAATTTTCTTTGATTTTTAAAAGTGTCACTCCTTCTCCTACTACTACTCCGTTTCGAGCATGATCTATGGCACATAGTGCATCCTCATATCTCATTATTTTTTCCTTAATTTCTGTTTTAGTAACTCCTCCCACACAGATAGTTGCAACTCCTTTTTCTAATTTTGAAAGCCTTTTTTCAAGAAATTCTTTATCATAACTATTATGGCAATTCTTATATTTTGTTTTTAAGTCTTTGATATACTTTTTTAAATCTTCTTTTTGATTCGCTAAAGTGATTTTTTCTTTTTCTATTTCTATATTTTTGATTAATCCTAAGTCTTTTACTTCAACTTTTTCGTAGTCTATGTTTTTTATCATAGCCTTTGAAATAGCAATTAAGTCTTCTTCAATTCCTTCCCTATGAGAGGCATATTCTGGAATGGTTATTGCTAGAATCTTTTCGGAATTTGTTAAATAAAGTGATAAAATTTCTTCATAGACATTTTTCTCTATTTCTTCAGCTAAAATTAAAAGGGGTTGTTTTGATTTTAAAGTTTCATTTATAATTTCACTTATTTCTTCTAGACTCTCTAATCTTCCCTTTAAGATAAGTATATTTACATCTTTCCATAGTAACTTTTCTTCTTTTTGAAAGTAAAGAGTTGATATTTTCTCTACTTCTAGTGTGTATCCTCTATTTATTTCAAAATAATCTTCTTCTTTTAATCCTTCCTGAATTTGGATTGAATATTTATTTTTCATTTTTTGATATACTTCAAATACTAAATTTCCTATTTTTTCATCATTAGCTGATGTTTTTGCTATTTGAAGTAAATGTTTTGGTTTTGGTTTTTGTTTTTCTTTCTCTAGTTTTTTTAAAATCTCTTCTAGTGCTTCTTCTAATTCTTTTTTTAATAAAATAGAGTTATATCCTTCTTTTATTATTTTTAGACTTTCATTAAAAATACTTTGTAATAAGACAAGAGTTGTAGTTGTACCATCTCCTACTTTTTCATTTGTTTTTAGAGATGCTTCTTTTACAATTTCTAAAATTGTATTTTCTATTTGATCATCACTTTCAATGCTAGATGCTATTGTTACTCCGTCTTTTGTTATATACGGAGCTAATTCCCAGTGATTTATTAAAACATTGTTACCAGTTGGTCCTAATGTAGATGATACAGCATCACAAAGTAAGTTAACTGTTTTATCCATCACTTCCCATAACTCTTTTCCTTGAATTACTTTCTTCATAATTATCCTCCATTTCAATTATATTTTTCCAATATTTTTTAGGCATAAAGTTTTGTTGACATCTTAAATTTTTTCTTTCTTTTATAGCCGTTGTTTTAAAATAAGTTTTCCATAAATCTTCCATTACTTCTTCTTTTTTATTTATTTGTAAGTTTTTTTCTAAATTTTCATCTTTGATATATAAAATTTCTTTTTTATTATATAAGGCATAAATATCTCTTTTTTCATCTTGTATTATCCAATATTCATTTTTTAGTCTTTTTTTAAAATGTTTAGCAAGAATTTCTATTACGTTATTTGTTGGATTAATCACTCCATAATAAATTTCATTATTTAATTCTTTAAAGCGAAGAAATCCTTTTAATTTATGTGCTTCATTTCCTACTTTTTTTGATAGCCCAATTACTTTATTAATACAGTCAATGTTTCGATAATGGAATACTTTATTTTTATATATAAATGTTTTTTTCATAAACTCATAAAGAATAGTCTCTTTATCTTTATCATCTGATAGAAATACGTAATAAATTGTGTGGATTAGATTCTTAGAAAATACTTTTTTAAATAAATAAGTATTTTCTTCTTTATTTTCTATTTCTAGGTAAATACATTCATCAAATAATCCTTTTTGATATTCTGTTGTGGTGATTTTATCTACTTTTATTTGTCTTTTAAATAGTTCTACTACTAAAGCAATAAAAGATGAAAAGTCACCATCATATAAGTATACTTGATTCATTGAAATAAGCTTAATTGAACATTTGAAGAAGATGTTGAAATCTTATCTTCTAAAATAAGATTTGCTTCTATTATGTTCTTTTTAAAAATATTTTGGTTTGTGAAGTATTTACCATTGCATAATAAAAAATACTTTGCTCTTTTTAGAGATATTCCCATCTTTTTTAAATCGTTCCATTCTAGAGATACATATTTTCTGGAGGAGATAATCTTTTTAGCAGATCTTGGACCAATTCCTGGTACTTTTAGCAAGTCATAGTAAGCAGCTTTATTTACTTCTTTTGGATATTCTTCCATGTGTCTTAGTGCCCAATCTGCTTTTGGGTCTAATAAAATATTAAAATTTGGGTTTTCTTTATCTAGTAAATGATTTACTTTATAGCCATAAAATCTTAATAACCAGTCAGCTTGGTATAGTCTATTTTCTCTTTTTAATGGTGGTATTTGTAGTTTTGGTAAAAGTGCATCTTTATTAACTGGGATATAGGCTGAATAAAAGACTCTTTTTAAATCATATCGATCATATAAATACTCGCTTTTTCCTAATATGTCTAAATCTGTTTCAGGACTTCCTCCGATAATCATCTGTGTACTTTGTCCAGCTGGAGTAAAATTTCTATTTCGATTTTCTTTTACGTTTTTCATAATGGAATAAATTTTATTTTCATGTTTATTAGGTGCTAATAGCTTTAAACTTTCATTTGTTGGTAATTCGATATTAGCACTTAATCTATCTACTAGTTTTCCTAGTTTTTTTAAAAGAACTTCACTTGCTCCTGGAATAGCTTTAGCATGAATGTATCCTGAAAAATGATATTTTTTTCTTAGAAGGGTAATAGTTTCAATTAATTTTTCCATTGTATAATCTGGACTTTTTAAGATGCCAGAACTTAAAAATAACCCTTCAATATAATTTCTTTTATAAAAATTAATTGTTATTTTACAAATTTCTTCTGGTTCAAAGATAGCTCTTTTTACATCATTACTTTTTCTATTGATGCAATACTTGCAATCGAAAATACAACAGTTTGTCATTAAAATTTTTAATAAAGAAATACATCTTCCGTCACTTGCAAAAGAATGACAGATTCCACACTGTTCAGCGTTTCCTAATCCTTCACTATTTTTTCTTGTACTACCACTTGATGAACAAGATGCATCATATTTAGCGCTATCTGATAATATTATTAGCTTTTCTTTTATTGTCATTTTTATCACCTAAATTTATTATACATCTGTTCGATATAATTGTCACGAATTTTTGTTCG
>CADBNY010000046.1 GCA_902796215.1 uncultured Erysipelotrichaceae bacterium
AGGAAGTAGAACTTTAATTAGAGTTAATATTGAAGATGCACAACTTGCTGAAAAAAGAGTATCTATTCTTATGGGAGACGATGTACCTCCAAGAAAAGAATGGATTGAAGAAAACGTTGAATTCTCATTAGAAGACAATTATCAAATAAGTTAAACATAAAAATAAATAGAAAGTAGTGGTAAAATGCCAAAAAAGAAAACACAAACAGAAGAAGTAATAGAAAAGATCTTTGATTATACGTTAGAAGATTTAATGGGAGAAAGATTTGGATCATATTCGAAATATATTATCCAAGATCGTGCTATTCCAGATGCTAGGGATGGCTTAAAACCAGTTCAAAGACGTATTCTATATTCGATGAATAAAGAGCATAATACATATGATAAAGGATATAGAAAGTCAGCAAAGACTGTTGGAGATGTTATCGGTAATTACCATCCACATGGAGATGTTCCAATCTATGATGCTATGGTAAGAATGAGTCAACCTTGGAAGACACGTTCTCCATATATAGATATGCATGGTAATAATGGATCAATTGATGGTGATAGCCCCGCTGCTTATCGTTACACAGAAGCAAGACTTTCAAAGGTTGCCAATGAAATGTTACGAGATATTGACAAAGATACGGTAGATTTTGCTCCAAACTTTGATGATACAACAGTAGAGCCCACAGTCTTACCAGCACGCTTTCCAGCACTACTTGTATATGGCGCTCAAGGAATTTCAGCAGGTTACGCCACAAATATTCCACCACACAATCTAAATGAGATAGTAAACGCCACAATTCACAGAATTGATTATCCAAATAGCAGCCTAGAAACACTAATGAAATATGTTCAAGGACCAGACTTTCCAACTGGCGGAATTGTAGAAGGAAAAGATGGAATTATTGATGCCTATAAAACAGGCAAAGGAAGAATCATTGTAAAATGTAAATACGAAATAGAAGATTCTAAAACAAGTAAGTCTATTATTATTACTGAGATACCATTTGAAGTAAATAAAGCTTTAATGGTCAAGAAAATTGATGATATCAGAATTGATAAAAAAATTGACGGTATTCAAGAAGTAAGAGATGAGTCTGCATCAGACATTAGAATCGTAATTGAATTAAAGAAAAATGCTAATATTGAATTAATTGTAAATTACTTACTAAAAAATACAGATATGCAAATATCATATAATTTTAATGTCGTATCCATCGTAAACAGAAGACCTAAACTATTAAGTCTAGAAGCAGCGTTAGACGCTTTTATTGCGCATCAAAAAGAAGTTGTAAGAAGAAGAACTGCCTTCGATTTAGCTCATGCCAAAGCAAGATATCATATTTTAGAAGGATTAATTAAATGTATTTCAATACTAGATGAGGTAATAAAAGTAATTAGAGCTAGTAAAAATAAATCTGATGCTAAAGAAAACTTAGTAAAAGAATTTGATTTTACTATAGAACAAGCAGAAGCGATTGTAACATTACAACTATATCGCCTAACAAATACTGATGTTGTTGCCTTAGAAGAAGAAATGAATGATTTAGAAAAGAAGATATCTATTTGGGAACAAATATTAAATAATGAAGAAGCTTTAAAACATGTTATGAAAAAAGAACTTCAAAATATTAATAAAGAATATGAAACACCAAGATTAACAGAAATTAGAGCCGAAATTACAGAAATAAAAATTGATCAAACAGCCATGATTCCAAAAGAAGATGTGATTGTTGCAGTAACAAAAGATGGATATATTAAAAGAACATCATTTAGAAGTTATACATCATCAAACCCAGAAGATCTAATTTTAAAAGAAAATGACTACTTAATCGGATTATATGAAATGAACACAACAGATACTATTTTAGTATTTACATCAGGAGGAAATTATCTCCATATTCCAGTTCATATTATTCCAGACTTAAAATGGAAAGATATGCCAAAACACGTAAGTAATATTATTGAAGTGCCAGGAGAAGAAGCAATCGTTGGAGCAATTCCTGCCTATGATTTTGAAAGTGATAAAAATATTATTATTACAACAAAACAAGGGATGATTAAACGTTCTAAATTAAAAGACTTTAAATTACAACGTTACAATAAAGCAACAAGTTGTATGAAACTAAAAGAAAGTGATGAAGTAGTTAGTGTATTAACAGAAGAATATGATACTATCTTTTTAACAACAAACACCGGATATGGACTAAGCTTCAAAACAGATGAAATACCAATAGTAGGAGTAAAAGCATCTGGAGTAAAAGCAATGAAATTGAAAGATGATTATCTAGCTTCAGTTAACAATTTCTCTTACGAAAAGCATGAATTTATTACTGTAATAACAACTCGTGGTACAGGAAAAAGAGTAAGACTATCAGAATTTGAATTGTCAACCCGTACAAGAAGAGGAATTCAAGTACTAAGAGAAGTAAAATCAAACCCATATTATGTTTTAAAAACATTTATTGAAGATTCAAAAAATTATATTGGTTTAAAAAACGGAGAAATTAAAACAATAAAATTAACCGAATTACCAATAGCTGACAGGTATTCAATAGGAAGCCAAATTAGTAAAGAAGAACTAATAAATGCCTTTGTCATTGCAACATTACAAAGAGCACAAAAACATCAAGATCAAATATTAGAAAATTTTGAAGAAGAACCAATTATTATCAAAGAAGAAAAACAAGAAGTACCTAAAAAATCTCAAATATCCCTTCAAGAAATAGATGATCAACTAATGACAATAGATGATTTTCTAAATTAAAGTATCAAACACTAATTAAATATTTATATTAGTTTTTAAGCAATTATTACTAAAAAAGTTTTCCCAAAAAAGCATATTAATAAAAATTATAAAGAAGGAATTATAATAAAATGAATAAAGAATTGAAAATTTCAACAGATATGTTAAAGAGAATATATAATAATATACCTATTACTACTAATCAGCCAATTGATAATATCATGTCTTTGCATGAATTAGCAGAAGTTACAAATTACCAAAGAAGAAGTTTTACAAAAATCATTCAAAACCCATTAGTCGAACAGGTAAAATCAGATTTAGCTTTTAACACTATAAGCGATAATACCAAAAGAGAAGTATTATCTAATAGAGAAAATGTTTCATTATTAATCCAAAACCTAAAAAAAGACGAATTAATACGATTTGTCTTGCTTTTAGGTAATTCAGAGGAAGCAAATAAGATTAAAGAAATCTTATTTTTAGATTTTTCAAATCTAAAATCATTGATACACCGCTCAGGACTATTTGCTGAATGTATAAATGTTTTAAATTCTTCTAATGAATTTGATAGAAAAATAAAAAAGACTCTTTTCTTAGATGCTAAATACGAAAATCTAATAATGGAATCGATGTATATTGATAATATTAAATCTTTTCTTAAAAATTTAAATGTAGAAGATGAATTAGATGCTCAAATAAAAGAAAAATATTTTTTAGATGATATTCGAGTATCTCAAATTATTGATCGAATAGATGCTTTTTATATCACGGAAATTCACAGAATATTATCAACAAAAAAAGAATTAGATCAAAAGATTAAAAGAAAGTTTTTTATAGAGAAAAAACTATATGAAACATATAAGAAATACTATGATGATAGTATGAGCTTAAATAGGGTGGATATTTTTAATAAAGATAATTATTTCAGCTCAGATATCTACCAAAAAAATTATTCTCTATCTGGTTTGATTGCTGATTTAGATTCGTCTGATGAAATAGATAATGAAATAGAGAAAAATATTTTTTTTGATGATAAAATATTTGAATTTTTAATAGAGAAGACGGATATTAATCTTTTGTCTTCAATAATTCACAGAATAGTATCCTCACCCACTAAAACAGAAATTGAAATAAAAAGAGAAATCTTTCTTAATAAAAGAAAATACCATTTAATATTGAAAAGGTTTCTAGAAACGTCTAAAACAGCTGAAATTAGAGAATTTATTATGCAGGATATACGAAATATGTGTAATTCTAACAACATTGAAATTAAAAAAAGTATTTTCTTAGATGAAGAAAATTTCGAATACTTAGCAACATTGATTCAAAAATATAACAACAGCTCAAGCTGGTTAAAGATTGAACTAGCAAGTCTTATTTGTAATGTAATGAGAAATAATCAGGACGATAGAGAAATAATAAAGGGACTTTCACAAGAAAAATACTTGTCTAAAATAGTAAAACAATCCACAATTGTTGGGATTATTGGATTAATAAAATATATCAATGAAATGAATATAATAGATGATAATAATAGAAATATCTCAATGTCAATATTGGATAATGTTGAAGTGAAAAGTAAAATCCAGCAATTAGACGAAGAAGCAGACGAATTTGCATACTTATTATATTATTTAGGAAATAATTTGACTTTAACAAACAAAATAGACTATCAAATTTTAACTACAATATTAAAATCAAGAAATCTTCCAAAAAAACATGAAGAAATCAGTATAGAACAAATATACTATTTATATATGATTTTAAACAAATTCTTGAAGGAATCCATACAAAATTGTGACGCTATAGGCGATGATGGACAATTAACAGATACAATACAGGATGCAGTAGAAAATATATTTTTATCTGAAAAAGAATATGAAGAAGAACAAATTAGAGAAGGTAAGTTAGAATCTCCAGTAGGTAATTACCAATTATTGTCATTTAATAGAGGAACTTATATGGTAAATAAAGAAGGAGATTATGTGTTTGCTAATATAGATACAGAAAAAATTGAAGTAAATAGAAATAACCAAACATCAGAATTAATTGTTCCTACTCTTTCCCATCATAGACATTGTTTTTATCAATCGTTAATAGCACTAGACATAGCAGGAGATAAAATCCCTACTGATGAAGATGAATTTTATTACGGGAAACAAGGGACCCAATATGGTTACTTATCATTTTTAATTGAAGGAGAAGGAGTTCATATTTTTTGTCCAACAAAAAATAGTCTAGAACAAAATAAATTTTTACAAGAAAAATTAGATGAAATGTATGAGATAGAAAATAATGAAAATATTAATCCGCGTGGATTGAAATTTAGATTTGTATTTTACTTTTCTAGAAATAATCAAATAATAGAAGCAATTGGAAAAAGACCAATATTTATTGAAGATATTCATAGAATTATGGTAAAACAAGGGGTAATAGAAGAACAAGATATAGAATCTTTTGAACCAAATAGTGAAGTACACAAAAAATAATAGCAAAGAGTAAAGAACTTAATAATAAAAAGAGTTCTTTTTTTAATAATTTTATTTTTATTACAAAGAAAAGTGAGAATGACTTATAAGTTGACCATACTAAAAATGATACAAGCAATTAATTAAATACACATTGACTTTTTTATAAGAATATGATAAAGTAAATCCACTTTTAGGGGGATATATTAATGAGATATATATACGATTTAGATGATGTTTTTTGTGAAAATAAAGCAAAAGAAGCAGTGAAACACGAAATAATAAATATCTTAGAATCATCAAAAAACAATTCTGTAGACATTAAAGAATTGTTTAAACAAGCAAGAAATAATATTATCAGTAGTATAAGCAAAAACTATTTGAATAATCTTTAC
>CADBNY010000047.1 GCA_902796215.1 uncultured Erysipelotrichaceae bacterium
AAAGAATATTGGGATTATGTATTTACATACTTTTTAGATGAATTAAAAAAAGGAAGAACTCCAAATCCAGATATTATGTGTAATAAATATATAAAATTTGACATGTTTGCTGAAGAAGCAAGAAAATTAGGAGCAGATTATATCGCAACAGGGCATTATGCCAGAATAAAAGATGGAAAATTACTTCGAGGAATTGATAAAAACAAAGATCAAACATACTTTTTATCACAAGTATCAAATGAACAATTAAAAAATGTACTATTTCCAATAGGAGATATGAAAAAAGAAGAAGTAAGAAAAATAGCTGAAGAATATAATCTTATTACAGCGAAGAAAAAAGATTCCACAGGAATTTGTTTTATAGGAGAAAGAAATTTTAAAAACTTCTTAAAAAATTATTTACCAAATCAACCAGGAGATGTCATAAATATAGAAACAAAAGAAAAAGTAGGAAAACACATTGGTTTAATGAACTATACAATTGGCCAAAGAAGAGGATTAAATATAGGCGGAACAGATGATAAAATGTTTGTTGTTGGAAAAGACTTAGAAAAAAACATTTTATATATTTGTTTAGGAGAAGATAATGAATATTTATTAAGTACCTCTTGTATAGTAGATAACATAAATTATTTATCAGATACAAAAATAACAAAATGTACAGCAAAATTTCGCTATAGACAAGAAGACGTAGATGTAGAATTAGAGTGGCAAGATAATGGTGAAGTAATAGTAAAATATCCACAAGGAGTAAAATCAGTAACTCCAGGACAAGCCTGTGTTTTTTACAATGGAGAAGAGTGTTTAGGCGGAGGAATTATAAAAGAAGTACAAAAAGAAGGAAAAAGACTTTGGTATCTATAAGGAGTAATATATGGATCAAGAACGTATAGGACAATTTATAAAAAAAATCAGACAAGATTATAATCTGACCCAAAAAGAAATGGCTGACAAATTAGGTGTAACTTTTCAAGCAGTATCAAAATGGGAAAATGGAAAGAATATTCCAGATATTGCTATTCTCAAAAAGATAAGTGATGATTTTAATGTCGATATATCAGAAATATTAGATGGAGAGAAAAAAGAAATTAAAAAGCCAAATTATTTATATCCATTTATATTAATAGTATTACTGATAGTACTATTAGGAATAGGAACAATTATCTATAATAAAAATGACGATTACGAATTTAAAACAATATCATCAAAATGTAAAGATTTTAAAATTACTGGTAGTGCAGCTTATAATAAAGATAAAGCTACTATTTATATTTCTAATGTAGAATTTTGTGGAAGGGAAGATATTACAAAGTATAAAAAGATTACTTGTACTCTATATGAAACATATAAAGATACAAAAACTAAAATAAGTGATTGCACTACATCAAATAATATTAATCTTGAAAACTATTTAAAAGAGCTAAATATTGAAGTAGAACATTCTTCTAAGACCTGTAAAAATTTAAAAGAAAATAGTCTATCATTAGAAATACAAGCAATAGATTCAGATAATAAAATAACGATTTATACAATACCAATAAAATTAAACGATAGCTGTAAATAGCTATTTTTTTCTTGATTTAATACATATAATTCACAAAAGAATGAAATAAACTCAACTAATTGTTGAGTTATTTTTTGTAGAAAAAAAATTTATTATTAGTTATAATGATAATGGATGGTGATTTTATGAAAAAAGTATTAAGTATACTACTAATAATATCAATAACGATATTAATAACAGGATGTGTTGATAAAAAAACTGATGCTTATAAATTTAAAGAAGAATATGAAAGAATAAATAATAAAGATAATGGACATAGTAATAAATATAGAGAAATATCTATACCAGATGATAATCCATTTATATATGCAACAGATACAGAAATTGTAAAAAAAATAGAAAACAAAGAAAGTTTTATTGTATATTTTGGTTTTCCTACCTGCCCATGGTGTAGAAGTGTTTTAGAAGAATTAATAAAAGCAGCTAAAGATAAAGAAATAAATCAAATCTACTATGTAAATGTATTAGATATTAGAGATGTAAAAGAAGTAGATGATGATGGTAATATTAAAACAACAAAAGAAGGAACAGATGCTTATAAAAAGTTAATTGAAGAATTAAAAGACGTTTTAGAAGATTATACTTTAAAAAAAGATGATGAGACAATTAATACTGAAGAAAAAAGGATTTATGCCCCAAATGTAGTAGCAATCTCCAAAGGAAAAGCAGTTCAATTAGAAACCGGAATTTCAGAAGAATTAAAAGATCCATATCAAAAATTAACAAAAGAAATGAAAGAATATTCTTATAATAAATTTAAATGCTTAATGGACTGTCTAGAAGCAGAAAAGAATATGTGTCAAAAAAATTCTTGTTAATAAAAACGGGAGGTAAATATGAGTAAACCATTAGTATTATGTATTTTAGATGGATGTGGAGTAAGAGAAGAAAGCGATGGTAATGCTTTTAAAAATGCCAATAAACCAACAATTGATAAATTGATGAGCAAATTTCCTCACTCTATATTGCAAGCAAGTGGAAAAGCAGTAGGACTACCAGAAGGACAAATGGGAACAAGTGAAGTAGGACACATGAACTTAGGCTCTGGCAGAGTAGCAATTCAACCACTAGAAAATATATCTGCTAGTATAGAAAGTAACGAGTTTTATAAAAATAAAGAAATATTAGAAGTATTAAATCATGTAAAAAAGAATAACTCAAATTTGCATATATTCGGATTATTATCAGATGGAGGGGTACATTCACATATAAATCATGCTCTTTCACTACTTGAAATGTGTAAAAAAGAAAACATAAGAAATGTATATTTTGATATTTGCTTAGATGGGAGAGACACTTATGAAAAAAGTGCCCTAACTTATTTAGATGAATTAAATAAAAAGATAGAAGAACTACAATTAGGAAAAATAAATACTATTTCAGGAAGATATTATGCAATGGATAGAGATAATAACTTTGATAGATTAAAATTAGCCTATGATGCTATTGTCTATGGAAAAGGAAAAATATATAAAGATTATCAAGAATTAATAAAAGAAAATTATGACAATAAAAAATATGATGAATTTGTAATTCCAGGTATTATTGATAAAACACCATTAAATGATAATGATGGAATAATTGCCTTTAATTTTAGGAAAGATAGATTAAGAGAAATGTTTACATTATTTACCAATCCAACAGCATATGAGAGTGATGCTAATAAAAAAGATTTGGAAATAAAACATTTCAAAAATCTAAAAGTATTAACAATGTACCCAGTAACAGAAACGGTTACTTGTCCCCATGCTTTTAATGACTTAGACTTAAAAAATATCCTAGTAGATTATCTACATGAGAAAGGACTAAGTCAATTAAGAATTGCAGAAACAGAAAAATATCCCCATGTTACCTTCTTCTTTGATGGAGGAAAAGAAATAGAATATCCAGATATGAAAAAAATCTTAATTCCATCTCCTAAAGTAGCAACATATGATTTGAAACCAGAAATGAGTGTATATGAAGTAACAGATAATTTTCTAAAAGAAGTAGGAAACTTTGATGTTACTATCATGAATCTAGCAAATGGAGATATGGTTGGACATACGGGAGTCTATGAAGCTGCAAAACAAGCAGTAGAAGATATGGATAAATGTCTGTCCAAAATCTATGAAAAAGTAGAAAGCTTAGGAGGAATATTGATAATAATAGCTGATCATGGAAATTGTGATGTTATGTGGGATGAAAATCATAAACCAGTAACATCTCATACAACAAATCCAGTACCCTGTATCATAACAAAGAAAGGAATAGAATTAAGAGACGGAAAATTAGCAGACGTTGCTCCTACAATGTTAGAATTACTTGAATTACCAATTCCACAAGAAATGACAGGGAAAACCCTAATAAAATAAATGGATTCTAAAACAGAATTCATTTTTTTGTTGTATTCTTCTAAAGAAAAAAGCATATATTTTTATAAATAGTAAGAAGTAAAATTTTGATATTGAATTAAATTAGAAGTTCCCATAAGTAGTAAAAATCTTAATTTTATAGATAAAGTCCCAGTTTTTAGGGACTTTATTATTTTG
>CADBNY010000048.1 GCA_902796215.1 uncultured Erysipelotrichaceae bacterium
TAAACCGATTATGTAGTAATGGGTCTATTTGATGTGTTTTAATAGATTTTTATAGAACCAATACTACTTAAGGTATTGGTTCTTTTTATATTATAGAGGTGAATTATGGAATATTTTATATACAATTTTAATTTATTATTATTTTTAATTAGAAAATATATGAATGATAGGTATATATTATGCATATTTTTTGTGTTTGTAGTTGCCTATCAAATGTTGATAGGTTTTTATTTTTTTAGAGAGAAGGGATATTATGAATGAGATAAATAAAAGTATTACAATTTATCAGTTAATGGAAAAGTTTGTTAATCAGTTTCCTAATCGAAAGATGATTAAATTTATAGAATTTGAAAAAGAATATAGTTATAAAGAATTTAATGATATGGTCATAAAAGCTTATAATGCTTTGATTGCTATGGGAGTTTGTAGGGGTCATCATGTTGGTTTATGGATGGATAATATTGAGGAATGGTATATTTTGTTTTTTGCAATTAACAAGTTAGGAGGAATTGTTGTTCCAATTAATACATCTTTTAAAAGTAATGAAATGGACAAGATAATAAAAAAATTTGATATCGACTATTTGTTTATGACTGAAGGATATGATAGAAAATATCCAGAGCATATTGAAAAAATTATTCCTAATATGAAGGTTCCTAGTGCTCAGTATTCTAGACTTAAATGTATAATCACAATTGGTTTTTGTTGTGATAATTGCATTTCTTATGACGATTTTATGAAAATTTGTAGGAATAATTATGAAGAAAGTACTGTTGAGAATGATAGTAATGATGATGTTTGTGTTATTCTTCCAACATCTGGAACTACAGGAATGCCTAAAGGTGTAGAGCTTACTAATTACCAGTTGATTCAAAATGGTTTTGATATTGGTGAAAGATATCAATTAACTCCTCATGATAAAATGTTGATTCAAGTCCCAATGTTCCATTGCTTTGGAATTACTTTGTCAATGCTTTCTTCACTAACTCATGGTACTTCAATGTATATAGTTCGTCATTTTAATCCTAAAGTAGCATTAGGGGCTATAGAAGGGGAAAAACTTACTTGTATGAATGGGGTTCCAACAATGTATTCAGCCATTATTAATCATCCAGAATTTAATTGTTATGATATTAGTAGTTTGAAGAAAGGAATTATGGCTGGTAGTAATTGTTATCCAGAATTTATGGAAGAAGTTTCTAAATTGTTTGAAATGACGGTAATTAGTGTTTATGGGCTTTCTGAAGCCTCTCCTGGTTGCACTATGTCCTCTGTTTCTGATGGTAAAAAAATA
Source organism: uncultured Erysipelotrichaceae bacterium (assembly GCA_902796215.1). Classification (GTDB taxonomy): domain Bacteria; phylum Bacillota_I; class Bacilli_A; order RF39; family UBA660; genus UBA3789. The sequence continues at coordinate 1,295 of CADBNY010000048.1, forward strand.
AGATATGAAACAGTAGGAAGAAACCTACCTGAAGTAGAATGTAAAATTATAAATCCAAATACAGGAAAAGAGTGTGAAATAGGAGAACAAGGAGAGTTTGTTGTTCGGGGGTATAATGTTATGCAAGGGTATTATAATAATTCTTCGTTGACTGAAAGTATTATTGATCAAGAAGGGTATCTTCATACTGGAGATATTGCCAAAAAAAGAAGTGATGGCACGTATGAGATTACTGGTCGAATTAAAGATACGATTATTCGCGGAGGGGAAAATATTTATCCAAAAGAAGTATCAATGATTCTTAATCAATGTCCTGGTGTAATTGATTCTTGTGTTTTTGGGGTAGAAGATTCTAAATTTGGGCAAGAGGTTATGGCTTGTATTATTATTAATGGTGAAATTACGATTGAAGAAATTCGATGTTTTATGAAAAATTATGGTTGTGCTAGTTATAAAATACCAAGATATATAATGATAGTTGATGATTTTATAAAAAATGCAGCAGGTAAAATTCAACTTGGAAAAATGTCTAAGGTTTATTCTAAAAAAATAGGTGTTGACAAATAAAAAAATACTGTGTTAGAATTCATTTAACAAGCAAAAACTATAATAGAGACAGTAGTTTTATATATGAAAGTCAAAGTGAGCAGGAGATAGTGAAAACCTGTACTAGTAGTTATAATATGAATATCACTCTATTGTTGTAATCCTGAACCAATAGTAAGGATTAACGTATTTCCTACGTTATCAGGGACACAATTGTTGGATTGTTGTAAATAGTGGTAAAAAAGAAATTTAAGAGTCTTTCTATTTATAGAAGGATTCTTTTTTTGAAAAAGACTTTTTTCTATTTATGGGAAGAAGTCTTTTATTATTATGGCTTTTGCTTGATAAGGAGGATATTAAAATGAATAAAGAAAAATTAATTGATTATGTTTCACAATATGATTTATTACTGGCAAATTATTTAAAAGAAAATTATGATAATTTTACACTTGCTAATTATGTGGATTATCTTGCAGAAGTTGATGGTGATAAACAGGCTTTATGTCACGTTGATAAGAATGGAAAAAGAAGAGAGTTTACTTATAAGGATTTAAGTGAATTATCGAATAAGATGGCAAATTATTTAAGAAAAAAAGGTGTTCAAAAAGGAGATATAGTAGCACTAGTGCTTCGAAATAATTATGAATTTTATATTGCTTCTTTAGCTTTACAAAAATTGGGAGCTATTACTTTAACTCTTCAATATGCAAATAAAAAAGATCAATATAATAAGATTTTTAAAAGATGTAATCCTAAATGTGTAATTGCGGATGATTATGAAATTGTCCAAGATGAAAATCAAAGTGCTTTTGTTCTTGATGAATTAAATAAGTCTTGTTTTAGTGATATGGTTAAGCTTTGTACTTATCCAAAAAGTGAATATTCAAAAGAGTGGGAGAGTTTAGATTGTTTTTTAAATGAAAATGATGAATTTGTGAATGAAGATGTTCATATTGGTGATTTGGGATATTTATTTTCAACATCTGGTACAACTGGAGAATCAAAGCTTGTTATGCATAACTATGGTTTTGCTTTATCTCATTTTTCTACTAGCCTTTGGTATGGAGTAGAAAAAGAAAAAAAACATTATACGATTGCGGATAGTGGTTGGGGAATGGCGGCTTGGAATATGTGCGCCGTATTATTACGGCAAGGAATTGTTTATATGAATGATTTTGATCGTTTTAATCCAGGGTATCTTCTTGATTGCATGTGTTTGGAAGAAATTAACTCTTTATGTGCTCCACGATCTATTTTAGTTCCTTTATTGAATTATCTAGAATCATCAAAAGACTTATTAATTCCTCGATTAAAATCTATTTCTAGTGCTGGAGAAGCAGTTGATGATGATATTAAAAGAAGATGTAGAAAGAAATTAGGAATTACTCCTAAAGAGGGATATGGTATGACAGAAATTGTTTTACCTATCTTTGAAGATGAAACTGGAAAAAAACAATATTCTCCATTATATGAATCTATTGATCTTGAGAAAGTAAAAGGTCTTGAAGGACGTGAAATCGTTATTACGACGAAGGGGAAAATAGGCCTTTTTATGGGTTATTTAAAAGAATTGCAGCAACAGAATGAGAAGTGTATTTTATATCATCGACCACCTGAAGAGCTAGGAAAAGTTATCTGGCATACTGGAGATGCTGGACATATTGCTGAAGATGGAGAAATTTGTTGTGATGGACGAATTGGAAATACTGTTAAAGTAAATGATTGTTTGGTTAATATGTTGGATGTAGAAAAAACTATAAAGTCTCATCCTGGAGTGAGTGATTGTTGTGTTGAAAGCGAAAAAGATTATATTAGTGGAAATATATTAAAAGTAACAATTGAGGTAAAACCAGGATATAAATTAACTACTAAAGATATTCAATTATTTGTTAAAGGAGAACTTCAAGATTATTGTCGACCAAAAAAAGTCATTTTTGATGAACTTCCAAGGACAAATAATGGAAAGGTTAAGAGAAAAGTTTTAGTACCCCCAAAAGATATGAGAAATGCTTCTATGATTTTATCGGCGTAGTTTTATAAAAATTGGAAATATTCCAATTTTTTTTGTAATTTTTTTTATTTTTGATACAATATAGTAGGAGATGAGTAAATTGAAAAATAAGAAAAATATTATCATTGTGATACTTATTTTTGTGGCCTTTTTTTTGGGGGATCATTTAATATTTTAGGTTATTATTATGAAGGGTATATGATCCCTTATGATATTATTTTAGATAATATTAATAATTGGAGGAGATAAGTATGAAAAAACTTTTTGGAGAGATTGATTTAACTTGGAAAAAGATTATTTTGTTTGCAATAGTTGCTGGAGTATATACTGCTTTAATGGCACTTATTCCTATTACAAAGGATACTTCATTTCGAGATATTTCTATTCAATTTGAATGGTGGATTTTATTTGGAATTTTGATTATTTGTAATAGTAAATCGCCACTTGACAGTAGTTTAAAGTGTTTTGTTTTCTTTTTGATTAGTCAACCGTTGGTATATCTTTTACAAGTTCCTTTTTCTTATATGGGATGGAAGCTATTTGGATATTATCGATATTGGTTTATTTGGACTTTATTAACAATACCAATGGGGTTTATTGGTTACTATATCAAGAAGAAAAATGTTATTAGCTTGATTATCTTATTGCCAATACTTTTTCTATTAGTATTTTTAGGATTAGGATATTTTACTTCTGTAATAGAAAATTTTCCACATCACTTATTATCTTGTATTTTTTGTTTTGCAACTATTATTATGGTTGTTATAAATATATTTGATGATTTAAAAATGAAGATATCTGCTTTTATTGTTATTGTTTTATTCTTAGTAGTTTATTTATTTTTTAAAGGGGGAATTTATTCTCAATACGAAAATATTTTGGGGTTAAATAAATATGATTTTAATGGGAACATAATGATTACTGAATTTTCTGGAACAAAGGGAGGAAAAGCTGAAATTGTGTCTTCTACAGATCCATATAGTATAAAAGTAGGAGTTAGACGTGGAAGTAAAAATAAATTTACTATCACTGATGAATCTAATCGGGAATATTATTTTGAATGCTATTATGATGAAACTGAAAAGACTATTGTTTTAAAAAGAGTACAGTAATTAAGAATTGTAGTAATTGAGGTGGTTATATGATTAAGGTAGAAAATGTTTCAAAAAAATTTATTAAAAAAAATGAGGTAGGAAAAAATATAGAGTTTTTTGCTGATAAAGATGTTTCTTTTACTGCAAAAGATGGGGAAATTTTAGGCTTATTAGGACCTAATGGAGCTGGAAAAACAACTCTTCTTCGTATTTTAGCAGGAATTATGAAGCCAACCTCAGGAGGAGTTTTTATTGGTGGAAAAACATATCAGAAAGATGAAATTGAAATAAAAAAGAATATTTCTTTTTTATCTGGTAACACAAAACTTTATAAAGATATTTCTTGTGTTGAATTGTTAAAGATGTGTGCTGGTTATTATGAAATGGATAAAGAAAAAATAGATGAGAGAATTAATGATGTTATAAAAAGATTTGATATGGAGTCTTTTAA
>CADBNY010000049.1 GCA_902796215.1 uncultured Erysipelotrichaceae bacterium
CATTAGCTGAGAATCTAGCAATAAAAGCTTGTAGTTCTTTTATTTTTTCTTCTTTCTTTTTATTTGATTCTCTCATTTGTTTTTGTAGTAATTCACTTGATTCATACCAGAAATCATAGTTTCCTACATATAATTTAATTTTAGAATAGTCGATATCTGCAATATGAGTACATACTTTATTTAGAAAGTGCCTATCATGAGATACGATAATTACGGTATTATTAAAGTTTATTAAAAATTCTTCTAACCAACGAATTGCTTCTAAATCTAGAGAGTTCGTAGGTTCATCTAACAAAAGGATATCTGGATTACCAAATAAGCTTTGAGCAAGTAATACTTTTACACGTAATTTTACTGGTAGTTCTTTCATTTCACTATAATGATATTCTTCAGGTACACCTAGATTATTTAATAAAGTGGCTGCATCTGGTTCGGCATTCCAGCCATCTAATTCCATAAACTCAGCTTCTAAGTTAGCTAGCTTCATACCATCTTCTTCACTAAACTCTGTTTGAGAATACATCTTATCTTTTTCTTCCATTATTTTATATAGTTTACTATTACCCATGATTACAACATCGATTACTCTCTTATCATCAAATTGATAATGGTCTTGTTTTAAAATAGAAAGTCTCTCACCTTTTGTTATTATAATTTCTCCTGTAGTTGTTTCTAATTCACCACTTAATAGTTTTAAGAAAGTAGATTTTCCACTTCCATTGGCACCAATTAATCCATAACAATTACCATTAGTGAATTTTAAATTAACATCTTCAAATAAAGTTCTTTTACCAAATTTTAAACTAACATTATTCACTTGTATCATTTTATCACCTCGAAACTTCTTATATTTTATAACAAAATACGAAAAAAAACAAGATTGCTCTCATTGCCTTACTTGTTCTTTCAAGAATTTTTTAACTCCTTCATTTTCTGCTTCTTTTTCTGAAACAATATAACTAAGATATTCAGATAAGAATTCGTCTAAATTGCTAAACATATTCCTAATACTTTTTTGTTCTTTTTTAGTAAAATCAAATAAATTCAATAAAACTTCTTCTATTTCATATTCACTTATTCTTCGTTTATTATAGTATCCAACAAATCTTTTTTGATTTTCATCTTCAGCTAAAGAGAAACTACCTGAATCATAAATAAATATTCCATCAGAAAAAATAGTATTATCCATGTTTAAATCATCAATATAAATATTATTTTCAGATAAAACTCTAACATCTTTTTCCAATTTGTAAAATTCATTAATGACTTTACCAATTTTTAATGTTCTAATAGTTGGATATTTAACGTCTTTATATTCCCTAATGTAACCAATATATTGTCCATATTCATTATATACTAAGGATCTTGGCAATAAAAATTTTGATGTTTCTATTCCTGTAAGATTTTTACATGTTTTTTCATCTAATATCTTTTTTGTAGGATTAGAATGATGTATTTTCATTACTAAATTGTTATCAAAACATTTATGTTTAAAAATTCTATAACAAGATCCTTCTTCTCCCTTACCTAGTAAAACTAAATTTTCATCAGAAAAGCTATAAATGCTTTCATTAATAATACACTTCATAACCAACCCCTCCGATTATAAGCTACATTTTCTTTACAAATTTTTAATTTTATCAAAATATTCAAATAAATTGAAATACTACTCTATAGTTGTTTTATATATGAAATTAATAATTTTTCTATTTTATGCATGATTCTCGTACAACTATATCTCGTTGAATGCCTTTCATTATATAACAAAAAAGATAATTTGTAAAGTATTACCTCTTATAAAAATTATTTACAAATTTAGCAAATTCATAAAGAATAATATCACTTTTGTTAATAGCAAAACTTTTACCTATAGCTTTGCCACCTATTGTTAGAGATGAAATAGTTGCAGTTACTACTAGTCCTGTTATTACTAGATTGGTATGAAATTTTAAAACAAGAATAGCTGTAATTGCTGTACCAGCTGCTCCTGATATTACCCCACAAATATCACCTATTACATCACAACAGAAACTAGATACTTTATCGGCGTTTTTTTTAAATTTAACAGCTATATTGGCACCTTTTACTTTTCTAGAATTCATGGAATGAAATACTGATTCTTCGGCTGTTGTTACGGCTACTCCTATTATGTCAAATAGTATTCCAATTATTATAAATAGCAAGGTGATAATGATACCAAAGAATAGTGATAAATTAGGAATAAGATTATTAGCAAATATAGATAATAAAAATGATATTATAAAGGTGATACATACTACTTTAATAATCCATTTCCAATTTACTTGTTCTTTTTTTGTTTTTTCTTTTCTTTTTGTTTGTTCTAATAAGTTTTTTAATTCACTTGTTTTTTTCATATCCTGTTCTCCTATTAAAATTATAACACGTATAATGTTAAGCATAAAGATTTTAGTTTTTAATCTTTATGTTTTTTGTTATTATAACATACATCGGTAAAGAC
>CADBNY010000050.1 GCA_902796215.1 uncultured Erysipelotrichaceae bacterium
AGAAAATAGTTTAACTTCAACAGAAAAAGCAGTAATAAAAGGATACAAATTCTTTATTTCAAAAACATTTAAATATATTGTTATAGCGCTTATTATTTTAGATTTATTTCTACTAGCAATTATTCAAATGTCATTTTATAAATGGATAATTAATTTAGGTAGTGCAATGGCAACAAGTGGAGTTTTACTAATTATTATTAGCATTATAACAAGATTAATAGTAAAAAATGTTTCCGGATTAGAAGGATTTCATATAACAAATTTACAAACGACAGGTATAATGATCTTAATAATTGGTTTATTTATCATAATAATTTATAAAATAATCATGAATTTAATAGCAAAAAAGAAAGAGGAACAAGAAAAATATGCAGTATCCTAAATTTATAGAAAAAAATAATTATATTGGAGTTCCTACTCCATCAGAAGGTTCAAAAAATGAAAAGAAAAAAGCAAAGTATCAAAATGCAAAAAAGTATTGGGAAAAACTTGGATACAAACCAATATTATCAAAAAATTTATATAAGAATATTAGAGGAAGAAGTGCACCAAAAGAATCAAGGGCAAAAGAAATAAATGAAATGTTTCAAGATGAAAAAATAGAGGCAATGATTTGTGCAGCAGGAGGAGACTTTTTAGTTGAAATATTACCTTATATAAATTTTGAAATATTAGTAAATAATCCCAAATGGGTAGCGGGATTTTCTGATTCAACAGGACTATTATATCCAATTACTTCTAAATATGATATTGCAACAATTTATGGAAACAATTTTTCTTCCTTTGGAGCAGAAAAACTTTATAAGAATCACAAGGATTTTCAAGAATTACTAGAAGGCCAAAAATTAACTTTAGAAAGTTATGACTTATATGAAGAAAAATGGAAAGAAGAAATAACAGGTTTAGAAGGATACAATTTAACAGAAAAAGTATATTGGAAAACGCTTGATGAAAAAGAAGTAGATATAGAAGGAAGACTACTTGGAGGAAATCTAGAAGTTATTTCCATTCTTTCAGGAACAAAATATGATGGTACTAAAGAGTTTAATGAAAAATATAAGAATGATGGTATAATTTGGTTTTTTGATAACTTTGCTCTATCTATGGAAGAAGTTATTAACACTTTATGGAAATTTAAAGAATTAGACTATTTTAAATATACAAAAGGTATTATCTTTGGAAGATTTGGAATGGAAAGAAGTTATAATGATTATAATGTCAAAGAATGCCTAGAAGATAGTGTTTTAAATGAATTAAAAATCCCCATTATTTATGATTCAGACATTTCTCATAAAGCTCCTTGCATGCCAATAATAAATGGAAGTATTGCTCATATAAAATGTCAAAATGGGAAAGCAACAATAAAATATAAATTACAGTAAATAAAAAAAAGAAAATTAAACTTCTTTTTTTATTTTTTCAAATACACTTCCTAAAGAGTCATTAATAACAAGATCACAATAATCATCAAAAGGAGTTTTATCTCTATTAATTAAAACAAGATGCTTTCCATGAAAGTAGTGAATAAAGCTAGCCGCAGGATAAACATTCAAACTAGTTCCTCCTATTATTAATAAATCAGCTTTAGATATTTCAAAAATAGTTTTTTTAATAACCTCTTCATCTAAGCCTTCTTCATATAAAACAACATCTGGCTTAATAATTCCACCACAAGTACAAAGTGGAATAGAATCAGAAGAAAAGACAAACCTTTCATCATAAAATTTGTGACAATCCATACAATAATTTCTTTTTATAGAACCATGTAACTCCAAAACTTTTTTGCTACCAGCCATTTGATGAAATCCATCAATATTTTGAGTAATGATACTAGAAAGTCTCCCGGATTTTTCTAATTCACTTAAAACAATATGAGTAATATTAGGAGAAAAACCTTCAGTATTTAATTTATCTTTATAAAAATCATAAAAGTCTTTTGTATTTTCAATAAAAAAATGATGCGAAAGAATCTCTTCTGGAGGAAATTTATAAGATTCATAATAAAGACCATCCTTACTACGAAAATCTTTTAAACCAGACTCAGTAGAAACACCAGCCCCTCCAAAAAAAACAATTCTTTTAGACTCTGAAATCCACTTAATTAAAGTATCAATTTTATCCATTTTAATCACCAAATCTATTATATAAGAAAAACCTTCAAACAGTCAAA
>CADBNY010000051.1 GCA_902796215.1 uncultured Erysipelotrichaceae bacterium
TGGATTTGGAATGGGCTTTGAAAGATTAATTATGTATTTAACAGGAATAGAAAACATTCGAGATGTTATTCCATATCCACGTACACCAGGTAATTGTGATTATTAAAAAGAAAAAGTGAATTTGTAGTTTTTACAATTTCACTTTTTTGTATAAAAAAGAAAAAAATTAAATAAAATCAAAACTGAAACTCAGATTTTATTTAAATTTTTGGTAATTTATGTTATTCTTATATAAAGATAATATATAAGAATGGTGTGTTGATAATGAGTACTACTATAAATAGAGTTGCTAGTTTTGAAAATATTAGTCAAAATATAAAGAATAATGTTTTGGATACTACTAATAATACTACTAATATAACTGCACTTGATACAAATTCTGCTGATGTTGAAAGTGTTGATTTAGATAGTGTATTTGCAGATGTACATAATACTTTCAATCCTGACAATAAAGTATCAATATCTTCTTCTAAACCACATCAAGATGCAATGAAAGGTGATTCAAGATATCAAGCACCAACATCAAATACAATTCAAGGTGATAAAACATATCAAGCACCAAGTAGGACAACAACTGCTCCAAATCAAAATCCAACACCAGATACAATGAAAGGGAATCCAAGATATCAAGCATCTTCTCAAGCTTCATATTCTAGTAAAACTACGACTAATGAAACATCAATATCTTCTTCATCGCCAACACAAGATACAAAAGAGGTAAATCCAAACTATCAAACATCAAGTCAGGTCTCATATTCTAGTAGAGCTACTACTAGTGGAGTATCAATGTCTTCTACAGCGGCCACAGGAGTTGCTGCTTCATTTAGTAAAGGATCATCATCTAACAATGATGGAGTATCAGTTGGGACTGCTGGCGTTGGTATATTATCTAATTCATCTAGTATAGCTGGAGGTGTTTCTATTAATGGCCAAGGCTCAGGAGATAATTATAATTATGGTGAAAATACTGTTTATGATACTACTAATATGGTTTTGACTCCTAATGGGACTTTAAGCGTAGGGGGTATCGATTTAACTCAATTAACAGAGGAAGATTTTGAATCTCTAATAGGTTCTATGAATCAGGAAGAATATGATAATTTTATTAAGGGCATAGAAGATTATTATCAAGTACAAATAGATATTCTTACTGATATATTAGAAAAAGAAGATACTAATGGAAATAAGGGATTAAATGAACAATTAGATGAAGTTAATAAAGTTGTTATGATTATTAAGTCATCTGCTGAAGCGAACTCTCGATATGGTGCTTCTGAAAATCCATCTACTATAGCAGTAACTTTATTTAAAAATCAGCTTGAAAGTGTTGGTGTTAATTCCTATGAAGAATTACTTGTAAAACAAAGTGATTTACAAAACAAAGTTAATGAAGCAACTGAAGCAATCAAAGCATGCAAAAATGCTAAAGACAGTGCAAAGTATGATTATTTAGGATACTTAGATGAATATAATAAATATGAATATCATAAAATTACCCAAGAAGAGTTAGATTCCTTAGAAAAAGATTCCAATTATCATAATCCAGCAGATAATCCAATTACCAATATTCTAGCGAACGTTTCCTCTATTGGAAAGAAAATAACTAATCGTGCTACTTTTATACCAGAATTTTTAAGAGATGATTCTGTACAAACAGATCCAAAAGCTCCATCGTTCTCATATACTGCATATCAGAAAAAACATCCAGATGTTTCACCAATGGAATTCATACAAATGGTTGAAGCTAAATACCCAGGAGGATATTATAGAATTATTGGAATACCAAACACAGAAGATGTAAGAGCATTAGCTGCTGCTAGTGATAAATACCCAGAAATGGCAAAAACTTACAGTTATTTATATGAAAAAGATCCAAAAAGAGCAGAACAATATTTAAAGGAATGTAAATATGAAATTAACAATATTAAAGGTCAATTAGAAGCAGAAGCATTTCTTGAATTATTAGCTGAAAAAGATGGCAATAGTGATGATGCATGGGAATGGGCTTGTAATGCACTAAATATTCATGAAAAAGGAGTAAATGACGGTATTGAAACTTTCTTCAGAGGACTATATCATGCTGGAGAAGCTAAGTTTACTGGAGCACAGAAATTATTAGAAGCACATGGATTTGATATTAATGTATATGAAAATAGAACTATGGATGTTTCTGAATATAGGAATATGTATATTTTATGGGCTTTGATGTCTAAAGAAGATAAACAAAATAAATTAAAAGTAATAAAGGAGGATGGCAGTTTAGTTGATCCTAATTCTATAATAGATTTTTCAAAGGAGTATACAGGATCAATATTGAGTTATGACTATGAAATAAGTCAAGGAATAGGAAATATGATTCCAAGTATGATGCTTTCAGCAGTAAATCCAGCCTTAGGTTCTGTTGCGATGGGAGTGAGTGCTGGAGGAAATTCTTATCATGGAGCAATGATTGAAGGACATAGTTATATATCTTCATTTTTATATGGTGTATTCAGTGGATCAAGCGAGGCTATTACCGAGAGAATTTTTGGAGGATTACCTGGACTTAGTGATGTTCAAGTTACTGGATTAAAAACATATCTACAATCAATGATTAAAGAAGGTAATCAAGAGATGATCCAAGGTATTATGGATGCCGCTTATAAATATTCTTTTATGGGTGAAGAACTTCCTACCACAAAAGAAGAATGGGAAGAATTTGCACTTGATATTGTAAAACAAGGAGCATATGGAGCAATAACAGCCGGTTATATGAATGTTCCTAGTGTAGTTGGAGGAACAATTACAGTTCGTAAATTTAATGAATACATGGAAGCAAATAATGTATCCAAAACTGAACAACAAGCTGCAATAGATGCAATTAGAAAAAGTGACCCTGAATTAGCAAAAATGACAGATGAAGCAATTATAGTTAATTTTGGAATGAATGTAGCCGCTCAAGTAGATTTACAAAGAATACAAAAGGCTCTTGATTGTGATAAAAATACAGCTTTTGCAATTATGCAACATAAATTATCTAGTGCAGATGCGATAAAATTAGTTGAACGAGTAAAATCAGGAACTAGTATAGAAGAAGCACTTAATCAATTAAAAGAATCTTCTAATCAAGTATCAGAAGAAAAAGGGGCAGATACATCTTCAACATCTACTGAAGGTGAGATTAATGATAATACATTAGAACAAATTAATGAGTATATAAAAATTAAAAGCGTAACACCAAAAGAGCAACAATGGGCATTAGATCAAATTAGACAACAGAATTCTGATTTAAAGAATTTACCAGATGATATAATAAAATCAGAATATCCATATTTATTCATTGAACAATTAGAAATCAGTATAAAAGTATCATTGGGAATACATGAAGAAATTGCTAAAATAATGGTTCAAAATAATACATCAGAAGAGATAGCAACATATATGTATGAAAACAATATAGAAAGTGTAGAAGAAGCACTTGCTCAATTAGAAGACAAGGAAATAAACATTTTTCCAACTTCTACTCAAGAAGGAGAAATCACCATAGAAGAACCATCTATTGTAGATGATGAGGTAACGAGAGCCTTTATCAAACAATATTTACAAGATTCTAATACAGAAATACCACCAGGAGTAAATTCAGAATTAGCAGAGTTCTTAGAGAGATTTAAAAAGGATCCAACTGCTACAGCACCAATCTTACCAGAATCTTTAAAGAATTACTTTAATGAAGTTATCATAGAAGCCTTCTTTGGTGGAGAAGAAGAATATCAAGAATTTAAAAGAATTGTAAATAATAGAAAGAAAAGATATGAAGAAAAATTAAACCCAGAATACACAATTGGTGATTTAGCCTATGACAACGCAATGCTTTGTACTGCTTTTCCAGCGCCTCAGGAAGTATGTGCCTACTTAGAAACAGTGATACAAGAATTAAATGGCTGGAAAAGTAATGGTACTTATCCCAAAAGCGATGGTATAAGAACAATAGAGTATATCGAAAAAGTTATTCAAGATGCTAGTGAGATGGAGATTCTTCCACAAGTGATGCTAGATTCCTTCCAACAACAATTAGATGCCTCAAGAGAAGCATATATCAATCATCAAAAAACAAACTTTGTTAGCTACTTACAAAACAGCGAATTTGATGCGGTAATAGCACCAAATGGAGACATTGAAATTAGAGGATTAGAACCAAATTCTAAATATAATTTAGAGATTACGTGGTTGTTAAGTGGTTGGCCAATGAAACTATACTTTACGGTAAGAACAGATGAGAATGGAGTAGGAAAATCTTTTGATCTAAACAATAATAATTGTAATAATATCCTTAATGATGAAATAGATTTTAGTTCAAAATCAGTGATAACCTTAGAATATAGTGAATCTAGAGTACATGGAGAAACAAACAAAGGTTATGCGAAGCAAAGTCCATTCTATGCTATTATGTCATATTCTCCAGGAGGATATTTTGGAATCAATCAAGGAATCTTCAGCAAAGCAAATGACTTCTTCCATGAAATATTAGAAGGAAAATTACCAATAAAAATAGATGAATATAAATTAAATCAATTACAAGAAATTGTTAGAAAATATATTCCAGGATTGTCTGATGCAGATATAATTGCTTACTTAAAGAAACTAGACAGTGAAGGAGCATGTTCTCATACTGCAACAATCAATCAATTTATTCTACAAATATATAATAAACCAGATTTATTTAGACAAATCTTTGGTTATGACTTATATAGAAAATCGGAATCCGGAGAAAAAATATTAAATGGAGATTTATTATTAGCAGATTATTATACATACTTAAATCGGGACAATAAAGAGATCTTCGACTTTGACGGAAATAATGTTACATACACTGATCCAAAAACGCATAGTGGACAAGTATATTCAGATGCCAATAATTTTGAAGAATTTTTGAATTGGAAACTAGAACAAAGTGGATCAGATGTTAGAATAAGAGTCAAAAACAGCTTAGTAGCAGAATCAAACTATCAAAAGGATTTCACACAATTATCTCAAATACTTCATGATGGCATTCATAATGAAGGGAATTCATATAAGTTGAGTTTCCATGTAGATTACGACAAAGGAGAAAAACTAACAATGTATAAGTATAATCCAAATACAGGATTATGTGATTTAAAAATGACAACAGATGAGTGGTTTAATAATTTAGGAGATTCAGATTATGAAAGTGGATTATCAGAAAGTCATAAAGCAGGGCATGCAGTAACCATTATTGATGCTTCTCCAGAAGGAATCTATGTCCAAAGCTGGGGAAAATTATACTTTATTCCATTTGAATCTTTACCAAATTCAGAGTATTATATAAGTAAATTTGTTATAGAACAAACTGACCCATAGAAAGGAGAAAATAATATGAGTATAGAAAATTATATGCTTCGTAATGCAGATACAAAAAAACTAACAAAATTAGGTTTTGTAGAAGGTACAAGAGTAACAGAAATGTATAAACAAATCTATCAATTATACACATCTCTTTTACTACAATATTTAGACAAATTATTAGGTCTAAGAGAAAAAGAAGAACAGATTAAAAACAGTTTTCTACAACTACAACCAATAAAAGAAGAAGATAAAGATGCTTATCAATCTTTATCACCACTCGAATTCTTTTATGTCCGCAATGATTTAAAAATAGAATCAATTACACAAGATTATTTAAGATTACTACAAAAAAGATGTGAGAATAAAAACTATCAATTAGATGCGATTGCAGAACAAATTATTCGTGATACCTGTATGAATGTAGTAACCAACACAAAGTACAAAAAAGGGACTAGAATCAATTATGGGCCATCTACCAAAGACGATTATTTTGCACCTAATGACTCCATCGTATTAGGATTAAGAAGAAATCCAGAATATGATAAGGGGCGAGAGAAAAAAGATAACCCAGAATGGGTAGAGATGTTTTTTAAAAAAGAAATGTTAATGCAAGCACTAAAAAAACTAATAGAAGAAGAAGCAGCTAAGAAAGGAATACCATTAGAAGTAATCGTATATGATGAAAATTCTGTAACAAAAAGAATCAAACAAGAGCAAGTAAAAAAATAGGCTATTTCTCAAATGAATTGTTTATATGGATGACAAAAGCCATCCTTTTATGTTGTTTTTGATTAAAAATATTCTGGCAATAAAATAATCATATATTTTCTATATTTATCCTTGCTTTTTTATTTTTTAAATAAATAAAGAATATAAATCAAAATTAATGGATTCAAACATCACGTTAAATTTTAAGTGAAGTGCACAACGTCTACATTATTTATACTTGTGAATTTGGCAACATGTTTGTCGAGAAATATTTATAGTTCGAGCTATAAATTTTTTTGTTTTATTATATAAATAATTTTTCAGTCAAATTAACATCATCTGGTTTAATATAATAACAGTTCAATATTTTTAATATGTTTTCACTGCATAAAAACAGCATTGCTTATAATCACAGCTCAAATCCTTTTTTTTCTTTTCTTTTTAAAAGAGAATTGCTATAATAATAAGGAAGAAGGAGTTCTTTATGGAAATATTAGAAACAAAAACAGACA
>CADBNY010000052.1 GCA_902796215.1 uncultured Erysipelotrichaceae bacterium
GATAATAATTGTTTCGTATCAATTAAGAAATAATTATGTTCTAAATAATCTTTCCCATCTTTTGAAACAGGATCATCCCAAGTAAGATCCAAATGATACCAATTATTATTTATAAAAACAGCATTCCAAACATGATCATCAGATGATATTTTAAAACTTTTTACATTCATTTTTTCTAAAAATAATTCCATTAAATCTGTATATCCACCACAAATAGCATGCCCTTCAAACAAAGGACCATAAGCAATATTAGATTTATAATTAATGATATTATTATCACTACGATCGGAATCATACTTAGAATTATTAATAATATAATCATGAATACTCATAATATTATTCTCTATTGAACTAGCAGGATTGACAAGTTGTGAATACAATTCATCTACCTTTTTCTCAATTTCTTGAATTTCATTTTCCTTATAAGTTTTCATAATACGAATAGAAACTCTTCCCAAAGAATCATACTCTGTTTCAATATGAGAAAAACCATTAAAAGGATGAACATAATTATTAATATCAGAAAGTAGTGTTTGATCGTTAGCCAGCCTTTGAATATCATTTAAACACTCATCATATTCATTAGGACAATAAAAAGTAAATTCATTTTTACCAGCATTAATTGCAGTGTAATAAATATTTAAAATATCTTGATAACCCTTAGGAGAAAAATCATCTGTATTTTTAACAAAAGTAAAATCATAATCTCGATAATAAGAGTTTTTCTCACCTAAAGTAACCGCAGAACTTTTAGGATTTATATAATTATGAATAATAGTAACAATATCATCCTGTCGAAGAATAATAAGACCAATTAAAATTAGCAACAAACCACTAGTAAATAAAAATTTAATAAAAAAGCTATTCTTTTTCATAGTTCCTCCACTTACTTAATTCTACTCTAAAAAGATAAGAAAGTAAACAAAAACCAATTATTTCTAATTGGTTACTCCACAGTATTAATCATCTTCATTAATCTTGATTTTAAACGAGCAGCTTTATTCTTATGAATTTTTCCACTAGACATAGCTTTATCTACTCTTTGAATAGCAATATTTAAACAATTAGTTGCTTCTTCCTTATTTCCAGCCTTAACTGCTTTTTCAACTTTCTTAATTGCAGTTCTCATACTAGAAATAATTAAAGTATTTACTTGAGCCTTCTTTACATTAGAACGCATACGCTTTTTAGCACTTTTAATATTTGGCATTTTTTCACCTCACTTTTTGTAAACAAGTTAATTTTACCAAACAATTGCAAAAAAAGCAAATAAAATATACAAATTTGTAAATATTAGAAATGGTGATAAAAATGCATAAAATAAATCTAGATAAAACAGAAATAAGAACAGATTTAGTAATGGAACAAGAAATAGATAAAAAGATAGATAAAATAATAGAAAAAAATAAACATATAGAAGTAACGGAAACAAGTATAGAAAGAAATCATTACACAACAATTAAATTTAATGACATTACTGATAAAGATAATTTTGAAATAGTTCAAAATCATTTTATAAAAGAATTAAAAAAATATTTAAATTTAAAAAAAGAAGATAAGTTTATTGTTATTGGTTTAGGAAATGATAAAAGTACTCCAGACTCTCTAGGCCCTCTAACAGTAAATAACATATTAGTAACAAGACATTTATTTCTATTAGGGGATGTAGAAGAAGGATATAGTAATGTATCATCATTTATACCAAATGTAATGGGAAATACTGGAATAGAAACATCAGAAATAATAAAAAGCATTGTAGAAAAAATAAACCCAACAAAAGTAATTATCATAGACTCCTTAAAAACAAATAACCTAAGTAGACTAGCAAAAACAATACAGATAACAGATCAAGGTATATCTCCAGGAAGTGGAATAGGAAACAAAAGAAAAGAAATCAGTAAAAATACCATAGAAAAGGAAGTTATCGCAATAGGTATTCCGATGGTAGTAGATATAAAAAACATTATAAATACAAAAGAAAGTATGATTGTAACGCCTACAAATATAGACTTTTTAGTAGAAAAACTTTCTATTTTAATTGGAAACGGAATAAATATATCTCTTCATAAAAACTTTTTTTCGACAAAATAATAAACAGTAAAAGATTACAATAAAACTGGTGATAAGATGAAAAGAATGATTATAAAGAAAAAGAAACGAAAAATAAAAAGAAGTTTTATCATTATAATGATTCTATTAGGAATGTTCTTAAGTTACAAAAAATTAGAACAAACAAAAATAAAAATAACAGATAAAGACTTTATTCATCTAATTGCAAAAGACACTTTCTCTTATGAAGAAAAAAACATAGTAGAAGAAGTACTAGAAAAAGCTATAAAAGCAAGTAATCCTATAAAATGGATGAATTATGATTACCAAAAAAACATCAAAAAGGAAGAAGAAAAACCAGTAATAGAAGAAGAAATAACTCCTACAATATATTTATATAATTCTCACCAAACAGAAGAATATGCCCCTTCAAATTATGCTGAATTTAGTGTAAATCCAACTGTTATGATGAATGATTATATATTAGAAGATTATCTTCAAAAAAATGGTTATAAAGCAATAGTAGAAGAAAATTCTATAAAAGAAATATTAAATCAAAATAAGTGGAATTATTCAAATAGTTACAAAGCAAGTAGAATCTTATTAGAACAAAGTATTATAAAATATCCTACTTTAAAATACTTTATTGATATTCATAGAGACAGTTTAAAAAAAGATAAAACAACGATTGTAATAGATGGAAAAAATTATGCTAAAATTTTATTTATTGTTGGTCTAGAAAACAATAATTACCAAGAAAACTTAAACTTTACAGAAAAAATTAATAACAAACTAGAAGAAAATTATCCAGGACTTACCAAAGGCATTTATAAAAAAAAAGGTCCAGGAGTAAATGGAGTCTATAATCAAGACTTTTCTCCCAATACAATTCTAATAGAAATAGGAGGCTATGAAAATAATACAACAGAAGTATTAAATAGTACTCTAGCTTTTGCTAAAACATTTATGGAGGTAATCCATGAATAATTTATTAAAAGGAATAGCAGTTCTTTTTATCATTTTTTTCTTATCCTTATATTTTAGTAGATATAATACAAACTATTATGAAAATAAAAAACTACTAACAGATAAAGCTATTACTCAATATGAAAAAGATCTAAAAGAAGGAAAATATATCCAATCAAAAAATTATATAGAAGAAGAAAAAGATTATAATAACAAAGTATCAAACATAGGAAAAAAAGCTTCTAAAATTATTGAAAATGTATTCCATAAAGGATTAAAATATGCTATGAAATATTTAAGATATCTCGAAAATAGTTAAAAAATAGCTTTTTAGAAAAAATGATGATATAATATGGACAAACTTGAGGAGTGAAAATATGATAGATTTAAAAATGAATGTACCAATAAAAGATATAATAAGTTCTTGTAGAATTATTGACTATAAAGAACAAGATATTTATCAAAAACTAATAAGTTTAAATGAAGAAATTTTAAAAAAAGTATTTCTAACGGAAAAAATAAAAAATGGTCTTTCTAAAAAAGAACAAGAATATCTTTCAAATTATCATTTTAATCCTGAATATATGAATCAAATGACTATATATAGCGAAATAAATCCAAATGGATATAATGGAAAAGATTTATTTATATCTTACATTGGCCCATGCTACAACTCATTTTTATATAACATTTTATTCGAATTAAATATATTTCCAAAACAGGTAGTAAAAGATGATAAATCTCTAAGCATTGAGTTAAAAGAAAAAATAAAAGAGTTAGAAGAAATCGCAAGTGAAGAAGAATTGCAAAATAAATTCCCACGAATCTATAAACAGTATCAAAAAGATACTTCTATAAAATTAAATATAGAAGAATTTATCAACTGTCAAACAAGATTATATACAAATTATATAGAAAAAAGACAAGATTATAAAGCAATAATATCAGGAAAGAACAGTATGTTAGAATATAAAAATACTGTATTAAAATATTTAGCAAGTTTAAAGATAGAATTATATATGGCTTATCACTATTTAATAAAATGTACAAAAAAATGGAAAACGTATTCTAAAATTGATGATCTAAGAACAGTAAGAAATGCTAGAATAGTTCTACATAAATATTTAAATTTTATAAATAATTATATAGAATATCTTTGGATAATTGCTCAATATATTAGCTATAAAGAAATAAATATTAATGTAAAGAATTTACAAATAAATAAAAATGTAGAAAATGAACTTGACAATATAGAAATATTTGATATAGACAATTTATATGAAAAACTAAACAATTTACTACAGCCAGATATACATCAAATACCCAAAGATTTAGTAAAAGAAGATAAAAAAAATCAACATCAAAGAAGAATAAAAATATCAGCTTTAAACTATAAAAAACTAAAAGAAAAAGGAGAAACAAAGAATAATTTCTATATAGATCATCCTTGTGAAAGAATTATTACCGGAACACCACAAGCCTATAATGCCCATATCTATCCAAATGGAAAAGTAATTTTAGATAGAAAATATAGTGAAAATGATATAAATACTGCCGCAGGACATGCCATTTATATCATGGATATTGACTTTTTTCTAGAAAGATTAAAAGAATCATCTGCTAATTCGAAAGCTTTTGTTTTTACAAAATCAATGTTATTAGAAGAAGAAAAAAATGGTAATATAGAACGAATGCTTCATAAAGGAAATTGGAAAAAAAGATTAGAAGAAATCATAAACCAATCGATAGCAAGTGAAGAATTAGAAGATAAACTAGATGAAGTTGCAGATAAAGTAAAAGCCTATAAAAAAAGAAAAAGCTACTAAATATAGCTTTTTTTATTGATATAATTCTTTCTTAATCAGTTCCAAATTATCTCTCATAATAGAAAGGTAATCTTTTTTTTCACTTCTTTCTTCATCAGAAATATTATCAAGTCGGTGAAGCTCAATTGTTTTAACATCTGCATATGCACTAAGTAATTTCTGTACATTTTCATTAACATCTTGTCCCTTAAAAGAATAAATATAACGAACAACCCCATTTTTGATTAAATTTTCAGCATCAGCTAGCGTCTTTTGATTAGCATCACCATCGACACAAATAACATTTAATCCAAATTTTTCTAAATACTTTAAAGCGCTATCAGCAACAACAATTGTTTTATTAGAAGTACTCTCAACAGCAACACGATAATCAGCATCAATTTCGCTTAATCTTATTTTTAAATCTTCATAAGCTGTATCAACATCTTTCTTTAAATAAGTACTAGTAATATACTCATTTAAACTAATTCTTACATTTTGACTCATCATTAATAAAGAAGAAGGATTTAACCATAATTCTTCAGGAGAATAATCAGTTTCTAATACATAAGCAGTATCAATAATACGTAGATTAGGATTAATTGTTAATAAATCAAGAGCCAAATTTCTTTCTTTTTCTAATAATCCATTATAGACAAATAAATCTTTTTTCGAATATTCATTTTTTTGTTTTTTGCTTATTTTATAATCTTCAATATCAACCCCATCTGGATAAATAGATGAAATAGTAGCATGACTACCATACAAATTTTTAACGACATATTCATTAGGATAATTTGTAACAACAATTTCAATATTATCCATTGTATCACTAGTACATCCAGTTAAAAAACTTCCAAAAAAGATTAATATAAATAATAAAATAAATTTTCTTGTTTTTTTCATTGCAATCTCCTTAAACTATTTTATATCTATTATTATTTTACTATGATATTGTTTTTTTTTCAACATTCATATTTTTAAAAAAAACATGAAATGTGTTATAATACTTATATAATGTCTGAAAACATAATATATACAGTATGAACAATTCATACCAAGTCGAAAGAAAGGTGTAAATATGGAAGAATTATTTAAAAAATTAAAAATTAAGCCAAAAGATAAAAAATTATATAAGAGTGCATTTTCCCATAGTTCATATGTAAATGAACATAAAGAAAAAAATAATTACGAAAGATTAGAGTTCTTAGGAGATGCAGTTTTAGATTTAGTAATAGCAGATTATCTTTTTAGTAACCATAGAGAAAGTGAAGGAGAAATGACAAAAGTAAGAGCTAGCTATGTATGTGAAAACGCTAACTTTTGTTATGCTACAGATTTAGGTTTGCAAGACTATATGCTACTAGGTCATGGAGAAAGAAAAGAAGGAGTAAAAAAAGCAATTGTTGCAGATATATTTGAAGCTCTTATGGGAGCAATTTATATTGATTTAGGATATGCAACAGCCAGAAAAGTAATTTTAAATATTATAGTTCCTTATATTAATAATCCCAATGTTACTTTTTTTAGTGATTATAAAAGTAATTTACAAGAATATGTTCAAACAACTCAACAATCACTAGAATATAATATTGTAAAAGAAGAAGGACCAGCTCATGACAAGAAATTTACTATTGAAGTAAAAATAGATGGAATAGTTTATGGAACTGGCTTTGGTACTTCAAAAAAAGAAGCTGAACAAGAAGCTGCTAAAGAAGCTTTGAATAAAATGGTAAAATAATAAGTATAAAATACAGAAAAAAAAGAATAATAATTGTAAGGACAAAAATTACTATAAAAAAATATTGATTTCAAACAAGAAATATAGGTATAATAAAATATATAAAATAGAGAATTTTGTCGATATATAGTTTTTAAGAAAAGAGGTATTTTATGAAAAAAAGGGTAGGGATACTAGGAATTTTAATTGCTATATTAATGATGGCTGTTGGGTATGCAGTGGCAACAACAATTCCTCTAGTAATATCAGGAACAGGAACAGTTAGTGAAAATCCTAATGGTTATGAAGTAAAGTTTATAGAAGTGGCAAATATGACAGGAGACGGAACAAAAAATGCAACAATTACAGATGATACACATGCTACAATAAGTGTGAGTGGTCTCCAAAAAACAGGAGAAAAAGCAACATTTACTTATGTTGTTAAAAATACTAGTAGTGAGGCGATAAATGCTGTTTTAAGTACACCAACAATAACAAATGATAATGAAACATATTTTAGAGTAACAGCAACAGTAAATAGTCCAACGACACTAGCAGTAGGAGAAACAACAACTATAACAGTTGAAGTAGAAGCAATAAAAACCCCACTTGGAAATGATCAAACATCAAATATTACAATAACAGTAAATGCATCACCAGTGGAAGCTTAAAAAAAGAATAAGAGTAAGGGATGGAGTACATGAAGAAAAATAGAATTATCACAATTGAAATCATAATTAGTATATTCTTATTAATATGTACTCTAACCCGTATTACCCATTATAAATATATAACTGCAGTTCTCATAGTACTAATTACGACAATCACATCAAAACTAATTAAAAATAATACAACACAAAAACCAAATACTAAAAAAATAGTAGGAATAGTTGCTACGTTTGCTGTCGTCTATGTTGCTCTATACTATACATTAGGAATGTATGTTGGATTTGCCCATTCAACAACAAAATTAAGTATAGAAACAATTCTTAAATATATTGTCCCAATTACAATTATTATTATAGGAGAAGAACTCTTACGAAATAGATTATTAGTAGAGAAAGCCAAAAAATCAAAAATATTAATAATTATAATAGGAACAATAATTGATATTTCAATATATCAAGGCCTTTACAATTTAAAAAATCTAGAAGGATTTTTAGCTTTTATAGGATTAATACTTTTTACATCAATTGCTAATAACATATTTTATACATATATAAGTGATGATTATGGACCAAAACCAGTTATTACATACAAATTAATAACAATGTTGTATCCTTATATATTTCCAATAGTACCACAAGTATATACATATTTTAGGATATTTATAAGATTGCTTTATCCACTAATTATGTATTTATATATAGATAAATATTTTGATTTAGATAATTATCAATTATCAAAAAAAGAAAATAGAAGACAGATTATTTCAACAACAATTATAAGTGCTATGATGATAATAGTAATTTGTCTAGTATCTTGTAAATTCATACTAGGGGTATTAGTAATAGGTTCAAAATCAATGACAGGAAGTATAGAAAAAGGAGATGTTATTCTCTATAAAACAGAAAAAAAGGATATTAGAGATGGAGATATTATTGTATTTAAAAGAGATAATATAAGAATAGTACATAGAGTAATATCAATTAAAAATATAAATAATGAAATAAGATATTATACTAAAGGAGATGCCAATAAAATAAAAGATGAAGGATATGTAACAGAAAAGAATTTAATTGGAAAAGTAAAATACAAAATAAAATACATTGGTATACCATCCTTATGGATAAGAGAGAAGTTCGAGTAAAGAGGGATTATTATGGAAAAGAAAGAAAGTATTAGAAAAAAAGAAATAAGAAATATAATAGTAATGATTACTATTACTTTATTAATTGGAATAATGACTATGACGTTTTTCATTATGAAAAATAAAAATCGTTATTTAAAATATAATGAGAATGCAATAGTAGATTATAATGTTAATTTGAAAGAAAATGAATTCTATAAAGAAAACACATTAGCTAAAGATAATGGATATGTATCATCACTAATAGACAATATTAAAGCAACATTTAACTACAATTTAGATTTTAGTATACCAGTATCTTATAAATATTCTTATCAAATAGTTGCTGATGTAAATGTAATAGATGATATAGAACAAAACAATATTTATCATTATTCAGAAGATTTAATAAAAAAAGATTTAAAAACAGCAAAATATAATTTAAAGATAAAAGAAGATGTCATTATTGATTATCAAAAATATAATGAAATTATTAGGCGATTTAAAGAAGTATACGAATTGAAAAATGCAGAAGCAAATTTAAATATTGATTTATATGTTAATGTTCAAGATTTAGATAGAACAAACACATCAAAATTTCAAACTAAAAAAGTATCAACTATATCAATACCACTTACTCAAAAAACAGTATCTATAAGTACGTCAAATAATACTTCAAATATAAATTCTAAATTAACAATTCCAAGGTCAAAGAAATATGATTGGATATTAATTATTTCACTTATTTACATTGTTTTATCAGTAATTTATATGATGTATTTATATATTTATATAACAAGGACAAGAACAGCTCAAATGATTTATGAAAAAGAAATAAAGAGTATTATAAGTAATTATGATAATTACATTCAAAAAATTAATGGATCATATGATATTGGAACATCACAAGTAATAAAAATAGAATCATTTAGTGATATGTTAGAAATAAGAGATACTTTAAAACAACCAATATTAATGCTTGAAAATAAAGAAAAAGATGGAACATTCTTTATTATTCCAGCAACTAATAGTATTATTTATACATATGCTTTAAGAGTAGTAGATATAAAAGCAAAAATGGATGGAAAAGAAATACCAACATATGATATTATGGAAATCCCTCATAGTGAATTTAAAAAACAAAAGAAATATACAGACAAATATATAAAAGAACAAATTACTATGACAACAGCATTACCAGCAGTAGATGATAAAAATATTATTAAAGGTAATAAAGACAAAGAAAAAGATTTATA
>CADBNY010000053.1 GCA_902796215.1 uncultured Erysipelotrichaceae bacterium
AAATATGTCATGGATGTTTTCCAATGATTCTAATTTAGAGACAATTATTGTAAGTGATAATTTTCAAACAGAACAAGTTGAACAATCAGGGTATATGTTTTCTAATGATATAAAATTAATTGAAGGAAACTGAACTTTATATAATGGAAATTATCAAGATAAGACATATGCAAGAATTGATGAATCAGGAACTTTAGGATATTTTACAAGAATTAGTTAGGATGATAATAAATCATCCTTTTTCTTTTGATTCAATTTGTGTTATAATTTTTATAGAATAGGAGATGTTTTTATGGCTGTTTTATCAAAGAAAGAATTAAAATTAATGGATGAATATTTTAGAGTTCTTAATTATTTAAGTGTTGCTCAATTATATTTACTTGATAATCCTTTACTTAGAAAACCTCTTAGTATGGATGATATTAAACCTAATGTTGTTGGTCATTGGGGTACTGCTCCTGGTCAAAATTTTATTTATATGCATCTGAATCGTATTATAAAAAAATATAATTTAAATATGATTTATTTATCTGGTCCTGGTCATGGTGGACAAGCAATGGTTGCGAATAATTATTTAGAAGGTGTTTATACAAAGTTTTATCCGAAAATAACTGAAGATGAGGAAGGATTAAAAAAACTTTGTAAACAATTTTCTTTCCCTGGTGGGATTTCTTCGCATGTTGCTCCTGAGACTCCTGGTTCTATTCATGAGGGTGGAGAACTTGGATATAGTCTTTCTCATGCAGCAGGGGCTGTTCTTGATAATAAAAATTTAATAGCGGCTTGTGTTGTAGGAGATGGAGAGGCTGAAACGGGTCCTCTTGCTACTAGTTGGCATATTAATAAGTTTTTAGATAAAAAAAGAGATGGAGTTGTTTTACCAATTCTTCATCGAAATGGATATAAAATAGCCAATCCAACTATTTTTGGAAGAATGAGTCATGAAGAATTAGAAGATTTCTTTTATGGATATGGATGGAAGCCTATTTTTGTATCGGGAACTGATTCTTTAAAACTTCATGAGGATATGGCCAAAGCAATGGATAAGGCAGTTAAGGAAATTGAAAAAGTTCGAAATCATGGAAAAGGAAATTATCCCGTTATTATTCTTACTACTCCTAAAGGATGGACTGGTCCTAAAGAAGTGGATAATAAAAAAGTAGAGGGATCTTTTAGAGCTCATCAAGTTCCTATTTTAGTAAATCGAGAACATCAAGAAAATTTGAAATTATTAGAAAAATGGTTGAAGAGTTATAATATTGATTCATTATTTGATAAAAAAGGTAAATTAATTAAAGAATTGAAGAGTTTATGTCCTCCAATTAATAAGTGTATGGGGGCTAGTCCTTATGCAAATGGTGGACTGCTTTTAAAAGATATAATGGTTCCAGATTGGCATGATTATTGTTTAGATATAAAGAAGCCAGGAGAAGTTATTGCCCAAGATACAATGGAGTTGGGTAAATTTATTCGTGATGTTTTTAAAATTAATAAAGATAATAAAAACTTTCGCTTTTTTGGTCCTGATGAAGCATTATCGAATCGATTTAATCATGTTTTTGAAGTAGAAAATCGTATGTGGAATTATAAAGCAATTCGAAATGATGAATATTTGTCTACTTCTGGAAGAATAATGGATTCTTATTTATCAGAACATGTTTGTGAAGGAATGTTAGAAGGATATATTTTGACAGGTAGACATGGTTTTATTCATAGTTATGAAGCTTTTATTCGAATTGTTGATTCTATGGCTAGTCAGCATGCTAAATGGTTAAAGGTATGTAATCAAATTCCTTGGAGGGCACCAATTTCTTCTTTAAATTTTTTACTTGTTAGTCATGTTTTTCAGCAGGATCATAATGGTTATACTCATCAGGATCCTGGCTTTTTAAATCATTTAGTTACAAAGAAGGCAGATGTTGTTCGAATGTATTTACCACCAGATACTAATTGCTTATTATCTTGTTTTGATCACTGTATTCGTTCTAAGAATTATGTAAATGTTATTGTGGCATCTAAACATCCTAGGCCTCAATGGCTTAATACAAAACAGGCAAATGATCATTGTGCTAAGGGGTTAGGTATTTGGGATTTTGCGAGTAATGATGGAGGTAATCCAGATGTTGTATTAGCTTGTTGTGGAGAAACTCCAACTTTAGAAGTAATGGCTGCTGTTGATATTTTAAGGCAAAGTGTTAAAGATATAAAGATTAGAGTTGTTAATGTTGTTGACTTAATGAAATTACAATCTTCTGATACTCATCCACATGGAATGAGTGATGAAGAATATGATAAAATATTTACTAAAGATAAACCAATTATATTTAATTTTCATGGTTATCCTTCTTTAATTCATCAATTAACATATAAAAGAGCAAATCGTAATTTACATGTTCATGGATATAAAGAAGAAGGAACTATTACAACGACTTTTGATATTCGTGTTCAAAATGAAATTGATCGTTTTCATTTAGTCGAGGCTATTTTAAAAGAAATTCCAAGATATCAAAAAACAAGCCAAGTATTGATTGATTGGTGTCATGAAATGTTAGAAAAACACAAAAAATATATTTCTGAATATGGAGAAGATATG
Source organism: uncultured Erysipelotrichaceae bacterium (assembly GCA_902796215.1). Taxonomy (GTDB): domain Bacteria; phylum Bacillota_I; class Bacilli_A; order RF39; family UBA660; genus UBA3789. Next base: position 2,594 of record CADBNY010000053.1, read on the forward strand.
CCATTTGTTAGGGATTGGAAGTGGCCATATTAATTGCATATTATAGACAAATTTGTTATAATAGGAGCATGAAATGAGTTCTATTAATTTGTTTCATACTATAATAAAATTAGAGGTGATTTTATGAGTACTCGAAAAAGTATGACTTTTCCTTCTTTTTTTCTTATAATATGTGGAAAGGAGGAATAATATGAAAGTTGGTAATTATTCTTTAAGTTCTGGGGTTTTTTGTTTTGTTAGAAGAATAGGAAGAGCTTATAAAAAACGATATGACAAAAAAGTATCTGACGAAGAAATGATTGAACTTTTAAAGACATGTTTTGAAGCTGGAGATTGT
>CADBNY010000054.1 GCA_902796215.1 uncultured Erysipelotrichaceae bacterium
GCAATTTTATTCAATATAAATATAGTTACAAAAATACCAATATCTGATAATAATTGTCCTAAAACTTGTATTAAATCTTTAAATAATGTTGCTAAATTACTGGTATCACTTGTTATTCTTTGAATAAATAGTCCTGAACTATTTTTATCGATACACTCTTTTTTTATTGTTAATATTTCCTCACTTAATGAAGACTGCAAACCAGTAAATAGATTTTTGTATATTTTTTGGTAACATCCTCTTAAAAAATAATAAATTGTATTATGTGTCAGTTCGATTATGAAAACAAGTAATGCAGTGAAAAATAATCCAAGCATATCATTATTTGTTAATTTTATAATTAATCTAGCACTTAACAAAATAACAGATATTCTAATAGCAACAAATAATATGTTGTAAACAATGCACTTAAAAATAAGTAATTTGCTATTTTCTGCATATTTCCAAAGCATTTTAAAATTCTCAATGAATAATTTCATAAAGCACTCACATCCTACATTAATTATATCATTAAGTTTATCAGTTTGTGTTATAATTATTTCAGTAATTTGAAATCACAAAATACATTAATTGACACTTCAAAAGAATCGACAATAAAGAAGAATTTTTATAAAACAAGTCTATAAAAGTTGTATACTAGAAAAATATATGTTAAAATGAAATGGGATAATATTAGAAATTTTGTTTTTTTTAAAAGTCTTATCAATTATCACGCGTTTGGTTAAGGTCTTTATGATATTTATCCCAAAAAGAAGAGGAAACTCTTCTTTTTTTTGAACAAAAAATGAAAAAATACAAATAATAAGATAGGAGGTGAAAGTAATATAAGTGAGGGTAATTTTACAAGATGGTATAAAAGATTGTGGAATTTGCTGCCTCTTATCTATTATTCGATTTTATGGAGGAGATGTATCGAAAGAATATTTAAGAGAAATAACAAATACAACAAAAGAAGGAGTTTCTTTTTATAATTTAATAGAAGCCGCAAAAAAAATAGGCTTTGAAGCAATAGGAGTAACAGGAAAACTAGAAGATATAAAAGTAAATAACTTACCCTGTATTGTTCATTTTATTGTAAACAAAAGCTATAAACATTTTATCGTTCTATACCAAATAAATAAAAAGAAGCAAACAGTTACCATAATGGATCCAGCAAAAGGAAAAAGAACAATTTCTATAGCTGAATTTAAATTATTAACAAGCTCAAACTATCTTTTTTTAACCCCAATAAAGAAACTACCAAAAATAACAAAAAGAAATAGAATTTATGAAAATATTAAAACACAATTTCAAAAAAACAAAAGTATATTGTTTCAAATCACTCTACTAACTTTCTCATACTTTTTTTTAAATATTATTACTTCTTTTCATTTTAAATATATTTTTGAATACTCCATAAATTATAATATTTCAAATAATCTTTTCTTTATTAGTTATTGGTTATGTTTTGCATACTTACTAAAAAATATAAATATACTTTTTAGAAATATATTATTATCAAAATGGACATTAATCTTTGATTATAAAACAACCTCCCTCACTTATAAACAATTACTTTTACTTCCATATTTATATTATAAAAATAGAACAACAGGAGAAGTAATTTCAAGATTCAAAGATTTAAATACCATTCGAAGTTTTTTAAGTAATTTTTTTTGCATTTTAACAACCGATTTTATCAGTATGCTTATTTTTTATGCTATTATGAAAAAATATAGTAAAAATCTAACAAAGATAATTCTTCTTCCTATACTTCTATTAAGTATTACTTCATTAGTATTCTACAAGAAAAAAAAGAAACAAGTAAGATTAATTAGTAAAGGAGAAGACCAAGTAAATTCTTATATTATTCAAGGTGTTATGAATGTAGATACAATAAAAGGATTTCATCTAGAAAAAAGATTAATAGACAAATTTTCACTACAATACAAATCTTTTTTAGATAAAATTTATAAATTCAAATTAACAGAAGAATTTCATAACTTTATCCAAACAAATATTGAAGAAGCAATAAATACCATAATATATGGTATTGGTTCATTCTATATTATTAAAGGAAATTTATTTTTAAGTAATTTTATTCTATACCAAACTTTTTTTAATTATTTTAAAGGCAATTTCAAATCAATAATCTTACTAATAGAAGAATATAGTTCTTATAAAGTTGCTTTAGAAAGAATAGAAGACATTTTTATGATTAATAAGGATAACTTTGAAAACAATTATTTTTATTTATCCTATCAATTGAAAGGAGATATAGTATTTAAAAACGTTGATTATAAGATAGGAAGTAAAATATTATTAAACAAGTTAAATTTAGAAATAAAACACGGAGAAAAAGTCTTACTAAGTGGTGAAAGTGGTTGTGGAAAAAGCACTTTGTTAAAGATGTTATTACGCTATATTGAAATTGATTATGGTCATATCAAAATAGATAATATTGATATCAACCATTATCATTTAGAAAATATAAGAACTAATATTACTTATGTTACAAGTAATGAATATCTTTTTACAGACACCCTAAAAAATAATATTTTATTATACAAAGAGCATACAGAAGAAGAGTTTAAAAAAGTATGTAAAATGTGTTTTGTAGATGACATTATAGAAAATAAAATGACTGGATATGATTCTCTAATAGAAGAAAATGGATTTAATTTAAGTACAGGAGAAAAACAAAGAATTGTTTTAGCACGAAGTATTTTAAGAAAAAGTAATATCTACATTTTTGATGAAGCTTTATCAGGAATTGATATTGAAAGAGAAAGAAAAATTTTAAAAAAAGTATTTGAATATTTAAAAGATAAAACAATTATTGTAATATCACATCGATTTAATAATAAAACTTGTTTTAGTAGAGTTTTAAAAATGGAGAAGGGAAAAATATATGAGAAATCATAATTATGAAAAAAAGAATTTACTTACAGTAATTATTATAATATTAATGATAATAGAAGTATCATCTAGTATATTTTTACTTAATACAAAAAGATTTTCTTATCAAAAAATATCGGGAATAGTAATAAAAAATAATTTAATTACGGTTATTGTATCATCCACTGAAAGAAACAATCTTTATAAAAATAATAAAATTTATTTAAATAATCAACTAATTTCTTATATCATAGAAGAAGATCGAGGCTTTATTCTAAAAAAAAACAACATAAAATATTATGAAATTATCATAAAAACAAAGAAAAAAATAAAAGCTAGTTTAAATGATACCGTAAATATTAGTATAAAGAGTAAGAAAAAGCAAGTAATTAAAATGATAAAAGATGTATGGGTAGGTGATAATAATTAAAGTAATAAAAGAAGAACAATTAGAAAATATTAAAGGAGGAGCAACGATTTCTGTCTGGACAGGGATTGCAATTGCAGCAATTGTTGTTTTTATCAGTGGAATCATTGAAGGAATAACAAATCCTGCAAAATGTAGTGGATGAAAAAAATAGAAGAAAAAGTCTTAGAAGAAATTACAGGAGGTAATACATCAATAACAGGGCCAATCATAAACGCCTTAGTAAATGTAATAAAAGTTCTAAAAGACGCAGGTTATTCGATAGGATCAGGAATTAGAAGAATAGAAGAAAATAATTTATGTCCGCTAGAATAAAAGAATAAATATAAAACTTGATTTTTCAAAAAAAACTCTATATTAGAAAAAAAAAGCTCGAAAATTGTCTGTTTTTGTGGTATTTTAACAAAAAAAGTATAAAAACTGTTGAAAATTGAATATTCTTTTGATATAATTCATTTTAGTAAAAACGAAGGGAGGGAAATAGATGGCAACTAAAGTAACTGTTAGAGGTAATCTTGATCAAGCTCTAAGAAAGTTCAAACAAAAGGTAGCAAGAGACGGTGTCCCTTCTGAGTGGAAAAAAAGAGAAGCATACGATAAACCAGGGGTTAGAAGAAGAGCGGCTAAAAAAGAGGGAATCAAAAATTCTCGAAAAAGAGATA